>JAGHTR010000181.1 GCA_018065205.1 Candidatus Colicola caccequi | reverse complement strand
CTGCGTTTGTGGGAGAGTAGGTAGCCGCCATTTTCAGAACCTCGAGAGATTACTCTCGGGGTTCTTTGTTTTTTCCAAATAAATTTGCATATATCCAAATTATTTTGTAATTTTGCAAGCAAAATTGATAATCGCTATGAAACTAAGAAAAATTTTACTTGCTATTACTTTATTATGTACCGTAGGTGTTTATGCAGATAAAACATTACCTATAGGTTATCGTCAATTGCCTTTATTGCGCCATATTGCGCCTATTGTAGGTGGTCAATCTACTGATATGTCTATTACGTTGCCTGATTCATTAATAGATTCAATAGTTGTGCGTATTGATTCTGTTTGTAATCAAGAATATGAGCAACGTATTTCTGAGAAGGAATCAACCGAAGTTGATTCTGCTTTGATTGAATATGCATGTTATGGCAATCAGTCCTACTATATTAATCGCGTACCGGTAGAGGATATCCGTGCATTAACTCCGCAAAAGATCCGTCAACAACTTGCTCTTGCTCAACAATTAGTAGATTCTAATCGTGTGAGTGGTCCTCGTAGTTGGCGCGAATATACCAAATCTGCTGTAATTGCCGTTCGCGGTAGCCGCAGAACAGGTAATTCACAAGTAATGTACTTATTTCCTGCTACAGGTAAAAAGGAATTTGTATCAGAGAAACGTTCTCGTGTAGCATCTGCCATTCGCAAATATCGCAAACAGCAGCCTAAAGAAGAGGTTGTCGTAACGGTTATTACGGATGATAGTCATATCTACTTGCCCGGATTACGTCGTTTTGGTACTCCTATGCGTGTAAGCAAGAAGGTTATTTTTAAGAACTAAATTATGCATCGTTCCGGTTTTGTAAATATAGTTGGCAATCCCAATGTAGGTAAGTCTACATTGATGAATGCGTTGGTGGGAGAGCGATTGAGCATTATTACCAGTAAGGCTCAAACCACTCGTCATCGTATTATGGGTATTGTGAATGGAGAAGATTTTCAGATTGTCTATTCAGATACTCCGGGTGTTTTGCGTCCTAACTATAAGTTGCAAGAGCAGATGCTGGAATTTTCTCGCTCTGCCTTAGTGGATGCTGATGTGTTACTTTATGTGACGGACGTACAAGATACACCGGACAAGAATGCAGAGTTCTTGGATAAGGTGAAAAAGATGTCTGCCGCAGGAACAAAGGTTTTTTTGATTATCAATAAGATAGACCTTACAACCCAGCAAACATTAGAGGATTTAGTGGATTTTTGGCATCGCGAACTGCCCGAAGCAGAGGTTTTTGCTATTTCTGCCCAAGAGAAGTTTGGTATAGAGCAATTATTTGAAGCCATTAAAGCGGCTTTGCCGGAATGCCCTCCATTCTTTGACAAGGAACAATTAACGGATAAACCGGCTCGGTTCTTTGTGGATGAAATTATTCGTGAAAAGATACTGCTCAATTACGACAAGGAGATTCCTTATAGCGTAGAGGTCGAGGTCGAGGAGTTTCATGAAGAGGAAAATATTATCCGTATTTCAGCCGTCATCTATGTGGAACGTGATAGTCAAAAGGGCATTATAATTGGTAAACAAGGTTCGGCACTCAAGAAAGTAGGCACGCAGGCTCGGCACGATATAGAGGCGTTCTTCCAAAAGCAAGTTTTCCTACAACTATTTGTAAAAGTAGATAAAGATTGGCGCAGTAATCAAGGTCGTCTTAAACATTACGGGTATGACCTTAATTAAACTCTAATATCCAATATAACAATAACTTATGACTCCTCAAGAGGCATTGCAGACATATTTCGGATATAGTGATTTCCGCCCATTGCAGGCGGAAATTATTGATAGTGTATTAGCGGGTAAAGACACGCTGGCATTGATGCCGACGGGGGGAGGTAAGTCATTGTGTTTTCAGATTCCGGCTTTGGTGCAAGAGGGGTTATGTTTGGTTATATCTCCGCTGATAGCCTTGATGAAGGATCAGGTGGAGAATCTCAAACATCGTGGCATACAGGCGGCTGCTATTTACACCGGAATGAGTTACGATCAGCAACGTGTGGCATTGGATAACTGTCAGTTTGGTCCATATCGTTGTTTATATGTCAGTCCCGAACGCCTTGAGAGTGAGGATTTTAGGAAACGGTTGGCACAATTACCCATTACGTTAATTGCCGTAGATGAGGCGCATTGTATAAGTGAATGGGGATATGATTTTCGTCCATCGTACTTGCGTATATCTGAGATTCGTGACTCTGTTTCATCGTTTGGAGAAAAGGGTACTACGCCACCTATTTTGGCCTTGACAGCTACTGCTACACCAGATGTGGCAGATGATATACAAGATAAATTGGCTTTTAGGGCAAAGAACGTGATGAAGAAGTCTTTTGCTCGTGCCAATTTGAGTTATGTAGTGCGTTATTGTCGGGATGGCGAAGAGAAAAAGCAGCAGTTGGCGCATATCTTATCCTCTGTTCCGGGCAGTGCCATCGTGTATGTGCGCAATCGTAAACGTGCTGAGGAACTATCCGAATGGTTAACCACTAACCTAAATGCCGACGTGAACTTCTATCATGCCGGATTAGATAGCTTTGAGCGGGCTCGCAGGCAGGAAAACTGGAAAAAGAGCACATCTACGATTGTATGTACCAATGCGTTTGGAATGGGAATAGATAAGCCGGATGTAAGGCTAGTTATTCACTTTGATTTACCGGATACAATAGAGGCTTATTTCCAGGAAGCGGGACGTGCCGGAAGGGACGAAAAACAAGCGTATGCGGTGCTTTTATACGCTCCCGAAGATAAAGTAAAAGCGCGTAAGCGCGTGCATGATAACTATCCCGAGAAGGAGTTTATTGCCAATGTCTATCATAAGACCTGTGACTACTTAGGAGTAGGTGCCGGTAGTGGATTAGGGCATTCGTTCGCGCTGCATATGGACGATTTGATTCAGGTGATGCATTTGCCTCTTTTACAGACTTATTCGGCGTTGCATATCGTGTCGCAAGCGGGGTATATAGATTTTGAGGATGAACAAGAAACACAGCCACGTGTGATGATTAATATAGGAGCGTCTGCGTTGCATCAATATGCGTTAACGGAGGAGCAGAATGACTTGCTACAACAACTGATGCGGCAGTATCCGGGTATTTTTACGGAGTTGCAGTATATCCGAATGGAGATGACGGACGATTTGCATCAGCAACTCGTTAGTTTGGCGGCTCGGAATGTGATTACCTACTTGCCTCGTACTCGAGCTTGTCGCTTTACGTTTGTGAAGGAACGTCAGACGGATATATGGCTTTCGGAAAACGTCTATGAGAAGCGTGCTTCGCACTATACGGAAAAGTTGAAAGCGATGGTTGAGTATGCTGAGAATCGGCAGTTCTGTCGCTCACAAGTGTTGTTGTCTTATTTCGGCGAAGATGATGCTCCGGCTTGTGGTACGTGTGATATTTGTAGGGCGAGATAAGGAAAAATATAAATAAATTTGCATACGTGCAAATATTTTTGTACCTTTGCAGCGACAAAGGTATCTGACAACTGATTACTGAATACTGATATGACTTTTCAAGACTTATGCATACATAGACGTTCTATTCGTCAATACACTTCTCAGGCAGTGGAGCAGGACAAGATTGATTACCTGCTACGTTGTGCTTTGATGTCGCCTTCCAGTAAGCGCACCAATCCTTGGGAGTTCTATGTGATTAACGCTGACGCCAACGTAGATACGGACGGCCAATCCTGTCGCATTTTGCGTCAATTAGCAGGTGTAAAGACGTATGGTGCTCAGATGTTTGATACAGCCATGGCTGCTATTGTGGTCGCTGCGGATAGTTCGTTAACGGATACGTGGCAATGCGATGCGGCTATAGCAGCGCAGAATATCTTGTTGGCTGCCGAGGAGCAAGGATTAGGCGCCTGTTGGTGCCAGATTTACGGTCGAGACGAGTCCGAGAAAATGGTGCATGAGTTATGCGATATCCCTCAGTCATTAAGCGTACTTTGTGTTATCTCGTTAGGATATAAGAATGAGGAACGCAAGAACTACGATGTAGATAAATTATTGTATAATAAGGTCCACGTTGTGGATTAAATGAATTAAGATATGAAACCAATTATAGCAATTACAGCCGGAGATAGCAACGGAGTAGGGTATGAAGTGATTTTGAAGGGGTTGTTTGAATCCTATGTTACGGAAGTATGTACGCCGGTTATTTATGGTAATCTTAAAGTGCTGAAGACGCATTTGCTGACTTTGGACGCCGAGATGCATAATATGCAGTTTAATGTAGTGCAGAAAATAGAGGATGCGAAGGAAGGTAAACTGAATATTCTTACCTGCTATTCGGATGATATTCCCGTGCAAATTGGTACGGCCACTTCTGAGTCCGGTCAGGCTGCTTTTATGAGTTTAGAGCGTGCTACGGAAGACCTTAAAAATGGCAAGGTGCAAGCCCTTGTAACGGCTCCTATTAACAAGGCTAATATACAAAACAACCAGTTCCATTTTAATGGTCATACGGAGTACCTTCAGGCTAAGTTTGCCGACAAGGATCAGGACAGTCTAATGATGCTTTGCAGCGAGTGCATGCGGGTTGCTTTGGTTTGTAACCATACCCCTATCAGCCAGATTGCAGGTATGATTACGGAGGAGCGTATTCTGCGTAAGTTACGTATTTTGAAGAAGACCTTGCAAGAGGACTTCCTCGTTCGTCG
>JAGHTR010000196.1 GCA_018065205.1 Candidatus Colicola caccequi | reverse complement strand
ATATGCAAAAATTTTAGTAACTTTGCGCGGTAATTATCAATCAATATGAAAATTATCCAACATATCGGAGAATATTTTATCCTCATGGGCCGTGTCTTTCGTCGTCCGGACCGTTGGGGGATGTTCTTCCGTCAATACATGAAAGAGGTGGAAAAGCAAGGATTGCAATCTTTGCCGATTGTAATTATTATTTCCATCTTTATTGGAGCCATTTTGACTATTCAGGCCAAGATTAATACCGAAAATCCTCTCTTACCGACCTATACTACCGGTTTATTGACGCGTGAGACCTTATTGCTGGAATTTTCATCAACTATTTTATGCTTGATTTTAGCAGGTAAGGTTGGCTCGAATATTGCATCTGAGATAGGTACTATGCGCATTACCGAGCAGATTGATGCTATGGAAATTATGGGCGTCAATTCTGCCAATTATCTAATTGCGCCTAAAGTGATTGCTTTCATTACGATGATGCCTTTCTTGGTCATTATCTCTATTGCTATTGGCTTAGTTGGAGGTTGGGGAGTAGGTGCTTTCACCGATATTATCACCATAGCAGATTATGTAACAGGCATCCAATATGCATTCAATCCTTACTATGTAACATACGGATTGATAAAGTCTGTTGTTTTTGCATTCATCATTACAACTTTAAGTAGTTACTATGGTTATAATGCACGGGGGGGAGCCTTAGAAGTAGGTGTCGCAAGTACGAATGCTGTGGTTAATTCCAATATCCTTATTCTATTTTCTGACCTTATCCTAACCAAAATTCTGCTATGATTAGTGTTCAAGATATAGTCAAATCGTTTGATGGTAATATAGTGCTTAACCATATCTCAACAGAGATGAGAGATGGTTGTGTAAACATGATTATTGGTCAATCCGGCTCTGGTAAGACGGTGTTTATGAAGAGCCTTATTGGTCTTTTCCAAGTGGATAGTGGCAAAATTGAATATGACGGACGTTGTTTGACCGATATGAATGAAAAGGAGATACGCACCTTGCGACGTGAAGTAGGTATGTTGTTTCAAGGTTCGGCACTTTTTGATAGTTTGACGGTTATGGAGAATGTACTCTACCCTTTGGAGATGTTCTCAGATATGAGTCGTCAGCAAATGGTGGATCGTGCTAAATTCTGTTTGGAGCACGTAAATATTCCGGAACATGTGTATAATTTGATGCCTAGTGAGATTAGTGGCGGTCAACAAAAACGCGTGGCTATTGCTCGAGCAATCGTACTCAATCCTAAGTATCTCTTCTGCGACGAGCCTAACTCAGGATTAGACCCTAAAACCAGTTTGGTTATTGACCAATTGATTCACCAACTCACACAAGAATTCAACATGTGTACTATCATCAATTCCCACGATATGAACTCCATTATGGAGATTGGTGATCATATCGTTTTTCTTAAGAGTGGCAAATTAGAATGGAGTGGTAGCAAAGACGAGATTTTCCATACCGGCAATGAGGCATTAGAAGATTTTGTATTTGCCAGCGACTTATACAAGAAAGTCAAGGAAGCACATCAAGCATGAAAAAAATCATCTGTTTCATATTGATTTTAGTAAGTTGCGCAATCTATGCTCAACCCCAGCGAGTTCCTGCTCGTAGAGATCCGATGGTGCGTGTGCAACCCAATGGAGACAGTTTGATTGTTTTACTGCGCGGTGACGAGTGGAAACATTGGATGATGACGGCAGATGGTTGGCATATCCGAGAAAACAAAAAAGGTGTACTATGTTATATACGTTCCTTGGGCGGAGTTGACCAAGAAGTGAGCAATCGTCAGGCGCATAATGCCGATAAACGCAGTTGTTGCGAAAAGAGATGGCTCAAAAAACATGGTATTCAGAATCTCTCTTATGCTCCATGTCCTCCCCGTATTGCACCTAATGCCACACCTATGGAAGCGGCTGCTATCCAAGCCAAGTATAGCATCACGTCCCATACGACAACAATGCAAGTCAATGTACGCAAGACATTTCCTAAAGTAGCCGTTATATTGGTTAATTTCAGCAATTTAGTTTTTGCCAATGACCATATTCGCACTGCTATTGATTCAATGTTCAATGCCGTGGATTATGTTAATCCTTTTGGTGAACATAGCGGTTCTGTTCGGCAGTATTTCAGCGATCAGAGTTATGGCAGATACAATCCCAAATTTGATATATATGGTCCGGTAACTGTCTCTCAAGAATATAAATACTATGGCACTAATTCCGGCGGTTCGGATGCTCGTCCCGGATATTTGGTTACAGAGGCCTGTGCCTTGATGAACGACTCATTGGATTTTTCTCAGTATGACATTGACAAGGACGGAGATGCCGATTTAATCTACATCATTTATGCCGGCCCTCCAGCCAGTGACGAAGGCTACATCAATAAGAATTGGATTCCTGATCCCAAAAACCTAATTTGGCCACACTACTCTACTATTGATCGAATCGGTTGTGGCACAAATATGCGCACCTTTGACAATGTACGAATCAACGACTATGAAGTTAGTAGTGAATTGGATGGCTATTTTTCTTTTCAGCCAGGGACTGATAGTGTAGCTGTTGCTGCCGGCATAGGTATTCCATGCCATGAATTTGGACACGGCATCGGTTTGCCAGACCAATACAACACCTCATCCGGTGCCAACACCAATTTCTCTTGGGACATCATGGACTATGGTTGCTATAACGGTGACACCCATACTCCTGCCGGTTATTCCGCCTATGAACGTTGGTTCATGGGATGGCTTACTCCTCGTCAATTAATTGACCCCGAGAATTGTATTCTGCCTTCGATCATGCAGGATAGCGTGGCACTGTTGATTTGTCCTTCAGGCGAGCATAACCTTAACGGGCTGAACCCCTCCCCCAGATCATTCTACTTATTGGAGAATCGTCAACAAGAGAAATGGGACACTTACTTGGATGGGCATGGAATGATACTGACACAAATTAACTACAATGCCTCTCAATGGGCCAATAATCAACCGAATAATACTTCCCCATTGGGTATTGATATCATTGAGGCTGATGGGGTGAGTATGTCCACTAATCAAGGCAGCAAGTCAACTGACGCTTTCCCCAAAGGAGCCAGCTTTTATAAAGGCATTGAGAACTTTCCCATTGAGAACATCCAAGAAAGCAATGGCGTTATTACCTTTAAGTTTAAGGGAGGAACGGGCACCGAGTTGCAGAAACATATCGGGACGGATAAACAAAACAAAATCATCCTGAACGGACAACTATATTTCCAACAATCAGGACATTGGTATAATCTATTAGGCAATGAAGTTCATATCTTATAATGTTAACGGCATTCGTTCCGCCATCAGCAAAGGTTTGATGGATTGGTTGCGAGATGAGAATCCTGATGCTTTCTGCATTCAGGAAAGTAAAGCGCAACCGGAACAGATAGATACGATTGCTATGCAAGAATTAGGCTATCATTCCTACATCCATTCTGCAGAAAAGAAAGGCTACTCAGGAGTGTGCATCTTCTCCAAACAAGAGCCGGACAGAGTTGTGGTAGGTATGGGTAAGCCTCGTTACGATAGCGAAGGTCGTGTATTGCGGGCAGACTTTGGTGAGTTAACTTTAGTTTGCGTCTATGTACCTAGCGGAACAACCGGAGATGTGCGACAAGAGTTTAAGATGGACTTCTTGGAGGTATTTCTCAAATGGTTGAAGGAACTAAGGCAGGAACGGCCGAATGTGATTGTGTGTGGAGACTTCAATATTTGCCATAAGCCAATTGATATCAATCATCCGGAGCGTCAGGTGGGTGTAAGTGGTTTCTTGCCGGAAGAGCGAGAATGGATGGATAGATGGCAAGAAAGTGGGATGGTGGATACATTCCGTGAGTTTGACCAAAGTGCCGAAAAATACAGTTGGTGGAGTTACCGATTTGGGGCCAGAGAGAGAAACGCAGGATGGAGAATTGATTATTTCTGGGTGAGCGACATCTTGAAAGATAGATTAGAAAATGCAACAATAATGACAGAGGCGGTGCATAGTGACCACTGCCCGGTAGGATTATGGATACATTAAGAACAGAACATTTAATTAAACGATATGGTAAGCGTACCGTTGTAAATGACGTCTCTATTCATTTGCAGCAAGGCGAGATAGTGGGACTTCTTGGACCTAATGGTGCCGGAAAGACAACCACTTTCTATATGACCACAGGTTTGGTAACGGCTAATAATGGTAATATTTATCTCAACGATTTGGATATTACTTCGTATCCCATGTAC
The DNA here is from genome assembly GCA_018065205.1 of Candidatus Colicola caccequi. GTDB lineage: Bacteria > Bacteroidota > Bacteroidia > Bacteroidales > Paludibacteraceae > Colicola > Colicola caccequi. The sequence continues at coordinate 6,512 of JAGHTR010000196.1, read as the reverse complement.
CAACGCGCCAAGTTAGGTATTGGTTATCTGCCGCAGGAGGCCAGTGTGTTCCGCAAGATGACGGTTGAGGATAATATCCGCTCCGTACTTGAACTGACAGATTTTACCAAAGAGTATCAGAAAGAGAAGTTGGAGCAACTGATTAAGGAGTTTAACCTCAATCACGTTCGTCATAACTTGGGAGACCGTTTGAGCGGAGGCGAGCGCCGTCGTACAGAGATTGCACGTTGTTTGGCGATTGAGCCTAAGTTCGTCATGTTGGATGAGCCTTTTGCCGGCGTTGACCCCATTGCCGTACAAGAGATTCAAGACGTTGTATGGAAACTGAAGGATAAGAACATCGGTATCCTTATTACTGACCACAACGTAGATGAGACGCTCATGATTACGGACCGCGCATATCTGTTGTTTGAAGGAAAGATCCTCTTCCATGGTACTCCGGAAGAATTGGCAGCCAATCCGATAGTGAGGAAAAACTACCTCGGACGAGACTTTGAGTTAAAGAAAAAAAGTCGTCCCGTAGAAAACGTATCCGAATCCTAACATGATTGAAACATAATCAAAATAATACAATATGAATTTTGCAGAATTAAGTAACGGCATTTTTAGTCAAGCCGTTGTGGATTACCACAAAACCGACAATGTGGATGCTCCTATCCACAATCCTTATCAAGAAGGTACCATTGAAAACGATTTGTATTTGAAGAACTGGATTGATGTTGTTCAATGGCATTTGGAAGATATTATTCGTGACCCGCAAATCAATCCTAATGATGCATTGGCGCTCAAACGTCGTATCGACAAGAGCAACCAAGATCGTACGGATTTAGTAGAGCGTATTGACTCCTATTTCTGGGAGAAATACCACAACGTTAAGCCTTTGGCTGATGCACGTATCAACACAGAAAGTCCGGCATGGGCTATTGATCGTTTGAGCATTCTTCACGTCAAGATTTATCACATGACGGAACAAGTTGAGCGCGTGGATGTAAGTCCTGAGCAGCATGATAAATGTATGCAAAAATTGGCTGTGCTCAAGGAGCAGTTGTGCGACATGACCACCTCTATCAGCCAACTTCTAGACGATTATGAAGCAGGTCGCCGCGTAATGAAAGTATATCGTCAAATGAAGATGTACAATGATCCGTCGCTAAATCCTGTATTATACGGTAAGAAGTGAAAAAATTATTAGTCATACGATTTTCGGCTTTAGGTGATGTGGCTATGGTACTGCCGGTGATTAAAGCCCTGGCAGTAGCCTATCCGGATTGGGATATCACGATGTTAAGCAAGAAGCAATGGGCATCCTTGTTTCTTGACTTACCTGATAATGTCCACTTCTTTGGAGCTGATTTAAGAGGTAAACATAGTGGTTTAGCAGGTCTAAATAGACTCTTGCATGACCTCAAGTACTGGGAATTTGATGCCGTGGCAGATTTGCATGCAGTTATTCGCACGCTCTATCTACGGCATCGTTGCCTATGGCGAGGCAAACGTGTGGCTCACCTGCATAAAGACCGCTACCAAAAGTGGCTGCTTGTTCGACACTTCTACCAATATAAACACCCACTGCAATCAACCATTTCCCGCTATCGCACCGTATTCGAAGAACTGGGCTTTGAAGTACCTTTACAGGATAGCGATCCTATACTCCGCCGTCGGTTCTCCGTCGGTTCGCCGTCGGCAAAGACCCTTGACAAACACGGAATAGGTATAGCACCTTTTGCTGCCCATAAGGGAAAAATTTATCCTTTGGATAAGATGGAAGAAGTGGTTAAGCAACTAAGTGACAGATTAGAGGCGAGGGCAGAGAAAGAGGGGATTGAGTGTGAAAAGATTTATCTCTTTGGTGCCGGTCCGAAAGAGGAAGAGATACTCAAACGTTGGGCTAAGCAGTACAAGCATGTAGAATGTCTTGTAGGCAAATATTCGATGGACGAAGAGATTCGGTTCATGAGTACCTTGCGCCTAATGATTACGATGGATTCGGCCAATATGCATTTGGCTTCTTTGGTTGGTACTCGCGTACTGAGTATATGGGGGGCCACCCATCCTTGGGCAGGTTTCTTAGGATACGGACAAAGCGAAAATGACTGCATCCAATTATCTATTCCTTGCCGTCCCTGCTCTATTTATGGCAATCGTAGATGTCAATTTGGCGACTATCGTTGCTTGGATATTGAACCACGAAACATTGTAGAACGCGTATTAGGTGCGCTTGCTGTTGAAGAATGATAATCAATCCCCAATATGAGCATCTGCGTTCTTGGTTAGAAACGCTGCCACACACTTTCCCTCAAACGGGGAAAGTCATTTATGATGCCCGTAATCAGATTCGTTGCTTTGAAGAAGGAGGACTAATTTTGTGCGTTAAGCGTTTTCATCAGCCCCACTTTTTAAATCGACTAATCTATTCATATTTCAAGCGAAGCAAAGCTCGCAGGAGTTACGAGAATGGCATGTATTTGTTGCGACATGGTATAGGAACTCCCGATCCGATTGCATATATTGAAGAAAAAAAATGTGGCTTGATGGGATATAGTTACCTGGTGACTTTGCAATCTCGTCTCACACGCCTCAATCGTGAGTTTACGCTCAACTACACTCCCGAATTAGATGCCACTATCCGTCCCTTAGCACGATTCACGGCAAGAATGCATGAAGCAGGCATTTTGCATTATGATTATTCACCCGGAAACATCCTTTGGGATTACGTAGATGGAGAATGTCAATTTGAGGTGATTGATATCAACCGCATGCGAATAGGGCACCCAGTAACTTTGAAAGAAGGCGCAAAGAGTCTGAGACGGATTTGTGCCACAACATCTTTCTTTGTAACCTTTGCAGATGAATATGCCAAGGCTCGCAAATTAGATTCTAAGGAATGTGAGAGATGGATACTTTATTATCGAAATCGTTTTTGGGGGAACGGCAAAAAAGCACAATACAACTATGACTAGCATTATAACAGCCATCTACAACCAATTGGCAATGAATAAGTTATACTACGAATCCATTTGCCGAACTACTGATAATGAATGGGAACTCATTATTATTGATAATGGTTCCACAGATGGCAGTGTAGAATATTTTGAAGCGCAGCCACATACTCAAGTTATTCGCAACGATGGGAACTATTCCTATCCATATTGTCAAAATGTGGGCATTCAGAAGGCTCAAGGAGAGATATTAGCATTCTTAAACAATGATATTCTACTCTCCCCACATTGGGACAGCAGAATCCAACAGGTATTGGGGCATAATAACAACGAGATTTTATCACTCGCCAGTAATGACCGGATGCCTAACGCACATCTGACAAAGCAATCCACACGCAGATGGAAGCACATCAAAAATTTATTTCTACATACACTTGGTAGTACCGACTACTCATTGCAACGAATGGTAAAATGGTACTATGGTAATTGGAATAAATATTGTCAAAAATTATGGGACCGATATGGAACCCGGCTGCGTCTTGGATTTTCCGGGTCTGCTATTTTAATGACACGGAAGGGATTAAGTCTGATTGGTGGTCAATGGGATCCGACTCAGCAAGGAGCAGATTATGATTTATTCTTGCAAACACAACAATTATATCAGACCGGATACGAGTTACGTCCAATGAGCATTGTTTGTGGTGTATATCATCATCATTATTGTCGTTTAACACTCCACAGCTCGTACCCACCATACAAAGATCAAAACAACTTACGTACCTGTGAACAAAAATGGGGCGATGAGGTTGTGCAACAAGCAATTCGTGTTCTGCGGCATCCAATGCCATCAATCAGTTATGCGATAACCGTTTGCAATGAATCCAGTGATTTAGACCGATTGCTCACTCATATAGAGCCATATCTACAGATAGGAGATGAGATTGTTGTACAAGCAGATCAAAATCATGTTACTCCCGAAGTCAAAGCAGTCATAGCCAAACATAAACATTTTATTGCTCAATACGTTGAACATCCTTTAAATTATGACTTCGCGCAAGCCAAGAACCATCTAAATAATTTATGCTCTTGTGATTATATTTTCCAATTAGATGCTGATGAGATGCCTCAGCCGTGGTTAATGGAACATTTAAAAGAAATAATAATACATAAGCCATGGGTTGGTTTATTTAAACTTCCACGAATTAATCTCTTTCAATCACAACCTGATGGAGAAATAGAAGAACGTGTAGCCTGGCCTGATTATCAAGGTCGTGTTTATAAAAACACCCCACGTATATCTTGGCGTCGTCCCCTACATGAACGCATTCACGGACATTGGTTTTATTGGCATTTACCCAAAGAAGATAAGTTCGCCATCGTGCATCTCAAATTAAAACAACAAGATGCTGCTAAATGGAAAGAGTGGAAACAACACTATTAAAATGACAATTGCTTACTACATAGCATCACCCACATGGGGAGGTGGCGAACAATACGTCTATAACTTAGCTCGTACCTTAAAGACAGATTATCATATCACTCCTGTCTTTATTTTCCCCGCGGATAGCGATTCCTCTATGGTTAATCGCTTTTGCGAAGTAGGAGAGTGTCCAACATTCCATTTCGCAAGTAAATTCTGGAGGTTCAGTCGATATGCCGGAAAACAATTGGCTAAGCTTTTAGATCAATATCAAGTTGACATTCTACATCTAAATTCTAGACAAAGTTATTTTCTCGGTGCTTGGGCCAAGAGAAACACAAAGAAACCAATTCGTTTAATTGTTGCTCAACATCTTGTTCGTCAAGCAAAGAACACCTATTGGTGGCGATGGGCATATAGGCAAATAGACACATTAATTTGCACCAGTGAATGCGTACAGAGGGAATACCTATGCGAACTCCCCTTAACTGTTTTTAAGAACGTTGTAATGGTGCATAATAGCGTTCCTATGATGAAAAAAGAAATGCCTACCTATACAGCCACCACCCCGGCAACCATTTTCTATCATGGTCGGATATGTCGCGAGAAAGGTGTGTTTGAATTGATCAAGAGTTTAGAGTCATTACAAGACCTATCCTTTCGTTTAGTACTAGCAGGTAGCGTAGATAAGCGAGACGAAAAAGCATGGAACATGGCATTAAAAAGTAGTCCTATACGCGAACGGATAACATGCTTAGGTTTCCGCACAGATATAAACCAACTGATTCCACAATTTACCATCGGAGTTATTCCTACAATCGTTCCGGAAGCCGGTGGTCCTTTGGCTTTGCTGGAAAATATGGCATTGGGATTACCAACTATCACATCCAATAATGGTTCGCAACCAGAGTTTATTCGCGATAGGCAAAATGGAAGATTATGTCCCCCAGGAGATATCGTTGCATGGAGTGATGCTATTCGAGAATTACTAACCAATTTAGATAATGCATCACAACTGGCGGAAGAAGCGCAAAAGGACTTCTTCCTAGAATTCAATTATGAGCAGTTTATCAACAAGATGATTCAAATATATCAATCAAGATGACCAAATTCTTTCTCACATATCAACGCTATGTAGGAGCTATCAATTATGCACTTTTCTTGTTACTTTTGATTAGCATTCCCTTCCCTTCTTTGTTTTTAAATAATCTGTGGCCTATTTGGTTGGTTAGTTGGGCATTAGAGTTCCGTTTCTTGCAACCAGCCAATAAGCGTATTCACTCCGGATTATGGCCGATTTTGATATGCCTTGGTTTCTTTGTATTGTCTGCAATCTCTATTTTATGGTCCGATTATCCCCAACGAGGATGGAAAGATATAGAGCGAACTTTATCCATATTAGTTCTACCGCTTATTGCTATTTATGGGGTCAACGAGCGGTATAAGATGCGCACCGTACAGACCGTTCTTTTTGCCACTTGCGTGGTATCCGTGTTGTTCTATATGCTCATTTATTATTTCTGTTCCATTATTGATATTCTGCAATACTATCCCTATTGTCATTGGTGGTCTATTATGGCGTACGGACCGATGGACAACCTTAAACATCATGGGTTTTATGGAATTGAATTATTTATTGCCTTAAGTTTCTCCGGCAGTATATATACCTATTATAAGTCTATTTATTCGAAAACAAGTGCTTTACTAACTATCGGTATTGCAGACCTTATTTTGCTGTTTGGATGTTTCACATCGGGGTCAAGAACAACTATCTTACTGATACCTATTTTTATATTTATCGCCTTCCTACTCAACTATCATGGTAAATATAAAGTATGGCTCATCTCCGCAGTACTGGGTATTATGGTTATAGGCGGAGGATTATTGACTCAACTTCCCCGCGTACAAGCAGTTATACAAGACACCCAAAAAGCCATCACGGAGAATCAGATTAATGAGCAATCCGAACCTCGTATTTATATTTACAAGACGGTATTAACGAATTGGAAAGATTATGGTCTATTCGGCATGGGTATCGGTTCTCCTCAATCCTATCTGCAGGCCAAGTATCAAGCAGACCCTTCAGCACCGGCTAATGCTATCCAATTGGGGTGGCATCCGCACAACCAATATTTCAATACTTGGATGAGTAT
>JAGHTR010000140.1 GCA_018065205.1 Candidatus Colicola caccequi | reverse complement strand
ATTCGTAATGTATCCGAATCCGTTAAATCGTGCCAACCGTCCGAGGATAATTGGAAGGAAGGAACGCTATCCGAACCAAAGCACCAAAAGCGGTATGTCAGTGTATCGCCTTCGTAAACCGGTTCGACAGGATTACCGAACCAAGCCTGCCAGCGGATGGTGCATAGTAGTACACCACCCGCAAGCAGCAAGATACCTAATATCCATTTAAAGGTTCGCATTAGAAGGGCAAATCAGTTCCTTCGTCAGCACCGGCAGCGGCATCAAACGTTTCCACATTAGCAGCGGGAGCAGGTTGAGCAGCAGGTTGAGCAGGAGCAGGGGCAGCGGCGGGAGCAGCAGCGGCATCAGCCTCCACAACACCTTGTTGGATGCGCCAAGCACGAATACTGGTGAACCAACGGCCATTGACCTCGCGACTCTCAATATCAAATGATACCGTAACGATATCATCTACGTTGCAACTATTATTTTTGATTCGATCTTCGCCAAACACTTCGAAGCACACCTTACGAGGGTATTGATCTTGTGTTTCGAGCACATACGATTGAATCTTCCACGCATTACCTGTGCGTGCGCTTACGCCTTCCTGCAACGGAAGAACTTGAATTATTTTTCCTACAATATCCATAATTGTGATTTTACTAATTATTCACCTTTGATAGCAGCTACTCCCGGTAGCACTTTACCTTCGATAGCCTCCAAGAGAGCACCACCACCGGTAGAGATATAACTAACTTGGTCAGCCAAGCCGAACTTATTCACGCAAGCCACGCTGTCACCGCCACCGATTAAGGAATAAGCACCTTCTGCGGTAGCCTTAGCGATAGCCTCAGCGATAGCGCGAGAGCCACCTGTGAAGTTATCAAATTCGAATACGCCGGCAGGGCCATTCCATAGAATCGTCTTAGCGCCATCAATAGCCTTAGCAAATAACTCGCGGCTCTTGGGTCCGGCATCCATACCTTCCCAACCTGCAGGAATCTCGGTGCTGGCGCAAATTTGCTGCTTAGCATCATTGGAGAAGTTATCGCCACAAACGGAGTCAACGCCAAGAACGAGGTTAACACCTTTTTCCTTAGCTTGCTTCATGATATCCAATGCTAAATCGAGTTTATCATCTTCGCAGATAGAGTTACCGATTTGTCCACCTTGAGCCTTAGCGAATGTATAGGTCATGCCACCGCAAAGGATGAGGTTATCCACTTTATCCATGAGGTTTTCGATGATACCAATCTTGGTAGAAACCTTAGAACCACCCATGATGGCGGTGAAAGGACGACGGATGTTCTTAAGGATATTATCCACAGCTTCGCACTCTTTCTCCATAAGGAAACCGAGCATCTTATTATCTGCATCAAAGTAGTCAGCGATAACGGCAGTAGAAGCATGTTTACGGTGAGCGGTACCAAAAGCATCGTTTACATAGCAGTCAGCATAACTGGCCAGCGTTTTTGCAAACTCTTTCTGAGAAGCCTTCATGGCTTTTTTAGCATCTTCGTAACGAGGATCTTCCTTCTCAATACCAACAGGTTTACCCTCTTCTTCTCCATAGAAGCGCAGGTTCTCGAGCATCAGCACTTCACCGGCTTTCAGGGCATCAGCTTGTGCTTTAGCCTTAGCGCAATCGTCAGCAAATTGCACTTTTACACCCAGGGCAGCGGATACAGCATCCACGATTTGGCTCAAACTGTATTTAGCAGCCACTTTGCCTTTGGGTTTACCCATGTGCGACATGATGATGAGGGCACCACCGTTATTGAGGATATGTTTCAATGTAGGCAGAGCACCGCGAATGCGGGTATCATCTGTAATCTTTCCGTTTTCATCCAATGGAACATTAAAGTCCACGCGTACGATTGCCTTCTTTCCGGCAAAATTGTAATTAGAAATTGTCATAATTGTATATATTTAGTTTGGTAGTTCAAATTGTCGCTGCAAAAGTACAAAAAATTTTTGATATATGCAAATTATTGTTGTAAAATGCAAAGTGAACTTGACACTTTCAGCGTCGTTGGCTTACCCATCCATAGTGGCATATTGCGTTCAACATGTCCGGCGGGGAAGTTAAAGAGCACAGGATAATCGTAATCTTCCACGGCACGACGAATCGTTTCATATATGGACTCATGCATTCCCGAATCGTCTTCACAATCGGAGAACTGCCCCACAATCAGGCCATTGATTTGGGATAAGACGCCACTCATTTTGAGGTTCTGCATCATACGATCAATATGGTAGTGTCGTTCAGCGATATCTTCGATGAATAAGATAGGCTGTTGGACGTTGATTGTTGAAAGTTGGAATGGTGTAGCCTGCAGTCCGTAGAGAACGCTTAGGTTGCCACCTATCAGAGTACCTTGAACCTCCCCTGCTCTATTCAGCGGATGCGCAGGCACTTCGTATCTAAGCGGTTGATTTTCAATGGCTTTGCGCCAATTAGCAATCATCTCACTATCTTCGGGTAATTCAGTTAAATGTTTGCACATTAGTCCATGTAACGAAGCCTGGCCGTGGCATAAGGACCATTGATGCAGTTCGGTTATATCGGAGAAGCCGATGATGGATGGTGAATGTTGAGAGGTGAGAGGTGAGAGGCGAGAGAGGATGCGTTGTAAGCCATATCCTCCGCGAGAGCAAAGGATATAGTCGATAGAAGGATCTTGCAGGGCCAGAGTCAGGTCGGCTAACCGTTCGTCATCTGTGCCACTAAAGCGTCCCCAGCATCCGCGGGCATGCTCGCCTTCGCTCACGCGAAAGCCCCAACTGCGCAAACGAACCGCAGCGCCATCGATGTAAGAAGGGTCAATTGCTCCCGAAGGAGATAGAATATGAATATGTTTCATGCCGCAAAAGTACAAAAATATTTGCATATATGCAAAAAAAATAGTACTTTTGCAGCCGAAATGAGAAGAATCTGCTTATATACGGCTTTATTGAGTTCGCTGGTTATGCTGGCGAAGGGACCTAATGTAAATATTATTGACTCGTTTTATGTAGCCAAAGACAGTATATTGAATGTCTATACTTTGAGTGATGCTGCCGGCCGGTTGACGAAGGATAGTGTGGGCTTTGGTTATTGCAACCAATTAGGCAGTCGTCGCACGCATGTTGTGATGGTTGATAGTACAACAAGCCTTGTTTTTCAATATCGACTATTGAATGCGTGGAGCGAGCCGGACACATTAGTTTTGAATAATACCGGTAGTACGATATACACCTCGCCCTATTGGTTATCCGACGGCCTGACGTTGTATTACGCCAGTAATGATACGACCGGTCGTGGCGGATTGGATATCTACGTGACGGAATATAATACAACAACCGGTCAATTTACTCGTCCCAAGAATATCGGTGCGCCATTTAATTCGGCCGGTAATGACTACTTGTATGTATTAGATGAGACGCAGGGTGTAGGATATTGGGCGACAGATGATGCCGCAGGAACAGACTCGGTTAGAGTATATAAGTTTGAGTCCCAAGGGCCGATATTATGGACGCCGTTGGAACATTGAGACCCGAATCACTCGGGATATACGCCTCCTATCAGGTTTCTTGTTTCCAGATGGGAAGGTTACAGATGTTTTAGGTCATTTTTCTGTGACATTCACAAATTTCGGGTGCAAGGTTATACTTTTTTTTACATATTTGCAAATCTTTTTCCGTTTTGCTTTGTACTTTCGAGTTTTTTTATTATTTATCCTACCTTATAAGTAGTCCTGCGGGATGGTATATATGCCCATTGCGGATGATGATGATTTGCCCTTGATAAAGAAGTTTCTGTGTTTTCAATTCCGATTGGTCAACCACAGATAAACTCGTGGCAGGCCCCGGTTGTGGCTTCGTCAATTCATCTCCCTCATAAAAGCGAACAGCCACGTCGTCGTAGGCAAAATATGCCGGTTGTGAGAATCCGTAGCCGTTGTCGCTACTACCGGTAACATTGAATTCGATACGGACAACACGGCCAAGAGAAGACAAATCAAACTTCGTCCAGTCATGAACAATATTCTCCGGACCATTGCATAAATAAATCTCTGCGGTATCGGTTATTTCATCTTGGTCGCCGTATCCTATAGCCAGCACTTTGACCCAGTCACTATCACTAATTTTGGCACTCAAACCATTCCCATTGCCAAACACGTTGATAGCGTAGCAAGTGTTCGTAATGTACATGTGGTCCACAATACGTGCCTTGCCGTCAAAGAAATGTATATCGGGCAACACGTCCCCTGCCCAACCTGAATTGTCTGTATATCCGTAATGTACGGCAAAGTTGTCTGATTCATTGTGACCGCCCTGTGTAGTTTGAATGCCCAATACGCCCTCCTTGTAAACAGTCAGTTGGCTATTGAAGTCACCATACAATGAGTCTTGTCCGGAAACGTAATGGCTGACAGCATGACCTCCGCCCCAATAACAATAGGTCCCCCAATTGTAGGGCAGTACATGGCTTAAACCTGTTTCAGTGGAGTCAGTCCACTGATATGCTTCTTCTTGTGAATAAAAACCCATGCCGTCACCATAAAGCAACGGACCTCCGTACTGCTCTTGGTCAATTTGGTCAGACAAATTCTCAAACGT
>JAGHTR010000064.1 GCA_018065205.1 Candidatus Colicola caccequi | reverse complement strand
ATCATTGCTAAGTTCTTATTGGATGACAGCTGGATATTGAAGACAAGAGTATAAGTAGATTGTGAGTGTCCGTCTTCCGCAGTAACCGTAATATCTACTTGGTTATTAACTTGCTTAATATCATACGTTTGCTCTTCCTCTGCCTTTTGAACTGCTACTTCAGGCAACTTAGTTGTGCCTACAGGCAGTTTAACCAAGTAGTAGTAGGTAGTTGGAGCAAAGGTTACATCATACTTATTGATAGAGTCACCATCTAAGTAAATCATATCAAGGTTAGCATTGAAACTCTTGTTGGGCTGTTCAAAGGTAAGAGTGTAGGTATTGGTTGAAACGCCATCCATGGCTGTTACAATCAGTTTAATCACATTACCATCGTTCACCACATTCACTTTTTGACCTTCCATTTTGAGTTGTGCAGAAACTTCAGGCAGCACTGCATCCTTGGTGGGCAACTTAATCAAATAAGTGTTATTAGCCGGATCAAAGGTGAGTGTTGGATTCATAGATGGGTTATACTCCGACATATCTGCACCATTCAAGAGGATGTTTTGCAGTTGAGCATCGTTATTTTCGTGTTCACGGAAAATTTCCACTTCATAATCCGACATTGTTACGCCATCTTCGGCTACAACATGGATAGTGTATGTATTTCCGGTATGCGTTTGAGTAATCGTTTGGAAGTTATCTTCGGTACTATAAGTTACCTCTTCTTCTTTAGAGGACAGCGATACCGAATAGTAGTGACGACCTTGTTCAAAGCGATCAACGAGTACGCCATTCACCATGATACCGGACAAAGACGCATTATGACTCGGCTCTGCTTCAATGAGAATAGAGTATGTGTTCTGGTTAATTCCATTCTCCGCTTTTACATACAAGGTTGTCTCTTCTCCTAATCGACCTTCAGCAATCTCCACTTGTTCATTCTTTTGCATCAACGTATAGGTGATGTCCGGCAATTGCGGTTTTTCGGTCTTATATGCACCTACAGGAATAGTGATAGTATAGGTGAATGAATCCGGAGCAAATCCATCAATCGTTACGCCATTAAGTTGCAAATCATTCAGGCGGTTCTCGGCAGATAACTTGCGATTGATTGTTAAGTGACGAGTTACCTTTGTCGTGCCATCAGGAGCAGTTACAGTAATCGTATATACATTACCATCCAGAGACATTGCAATAGACTGTTGTTCTTCGTCTTTCTCTACTGCAATCTGGTCGGTTGTATCGGTTAGATAAGTGAACTCTGTTTCTTCCTTGTCAAAGTCAGCGAATGGTTCACCATTGATGTAAATCATACGCAGATTGGTATTATCACCTGCTTCCGTTCCATAGAAGAGCGTATAAGTATGTTCCGTGCCAGCCGGCGAACCGATTACACGCCATAACATACTATCGTTACGCATGGTGTAGATAACTGAGTCACGGTTGAACTCCTTTATGAAGGATGTCCAAATCGGTGCTTGGTCAGTCGTGTAGTTGTACGTCTCGCTACTGAAGCCTTGAATCAAGTTGCCTTCGATGCTCAAATCGGTCAGTAAGGCCGATGTGGTATATTCCGGCGCTTGTAAAGTAACCGTATAAGTGCC
>JAGHTR010000202.1 GCA_018065205.1 Candidatus Colicola caccequi | reverse complement strand
CGTTTGCGTTTACGTTTACGTTAGTCAATTACCTGCGGTGCTGTTGCCTTTAGCCTTTACGCTCCGCGTTAGTTTACGTTTACGTTAATCCGTTTGCGTTTACGTACAAAGCACGCTGGTAAATGCTTTGTACTTCGGGTGTTTGTCGGGTGTTTATAAGCCCCTGCGTATCCTAAACTAAGAGCCGAGGTCTCCCCCGGCTCTCAGTCCTCGTCAACGTTTACGTTATTACAACTTCTCTCCCAAAATACTATACCGTCTTCCGCGACTTTCAATCTCTATGCGTCCATTCCGCATCACTTTATACGTTCTTACCTCTTCGCTCTTACCTTTTACCACGTCAATCTCCCCCGTCCCCTGTCCTGCCGGAACACTTGAGAAAACAACCAATGGTTGCACGCTTCCGGAAGTCTGATAGCAAGAGAACATCGAATAGGATTCATTATAACGCATCACACCACGATTCGCATTGGCCGTTGATTGCACCAAATCCCCTTCTGCATCAATAGCGATAGTCCAGTACTCAGCCTCAGTTCGTGCTTTGAGATAGTTATTGCTGGATCCTCCGGCTGCATAGATATAGTTGCCTTCGCTATCCTCAAAAGCATAGGTATCGCCACTTACGTGCACCGTATACAAGCCCTTTGAGGTCACGCTAATCGTACCGTCCTCATTGTCTGTTGCACTCATCTGTTTGATGTTATTGCCACTTACATACGTACCCATTACCACCGATACATCTTCCATGCTGCAGAATGAAACGTACGCACCATCTACCAACTGTTTAGCCTTATCGGACAAACGATACATCGTAGTTGCCACAGCCTCAGAGGTCACTGTTACTGCACACGTTGCTGTCTTAGCGCCATCTACCGTCGTAACGGTAATAGTTGCCGTTCCGGCTGCAATCGCTGTTACTACACCATTAGTTACAGTTGCTACAGACTCCTTATCCGACTTCCATGTTACGTCTTTATTATCAGCGTTCTCCGGCAGTATAGTGGCCGTTAAGGTCAATTGCTCATCTACGGCTAAAGTAGCAGATGTTTTGCTTAGCGAAACACTCTCTACATAAACGGGATCCGTCCCTGCCTGCGTTCTGCGATAGAGTTTCACGTTATTAGGCACAGTCGTACTTGGTTTGTAATAACGGAACTTACCTTGATTATAACGAATCGTATATTCACCACCATCTAAGTTCTTCACAATCGTTGCTGCTCCACCTACGGTAATTGAGTGTTTATCTGTAGACTTATTGATGGCCATCTTGTCATCGTCGACTTTTTTCTTACTCAATGTGGAAGTTCCTGTTGTAAAGGTCCAATCACTACCGCTCTTGCCTAAGGTAAACTCAGTAGCCGCTTCCGTTTCAATAGAGTCTCCTGTTATGGTTACATCCACCTCTAACAAATAGGTGTTCTTGGTAGTAGTGGTCTTTTCAAAACCGCCATTGGCTTTACTTTCGCTCTCACATACAAAAATGACTACATCACCTGCTTTGATTTGGTCAATACTGGTAACTGCTTTATACTTGGCACCTAATGCCATCGTGCAGCACATCATCGCCGCACATACACTCATAATTACTTTTTTCATGTTTATTATTTGTTTTTTATTATTTAGTTTGTTGGGGTCGAGGGTCGGCCGAGGGTCACTCGACCCTCATTCTACCCCCTCGTTCGCCCCTAGTGTCCTAGTGAACTAGTCCACTAGCGTTCTCCGCTGGCAGCTTTGCGCTTGCGCAGAAGCGCAGCGCCTGCTGCCATTGCCATCAATACCCACATGCCATCACCGATAGGCATGTATGGATCGGGACGGTCGCCGCTTTCAGGACCGCCTTGTTCTTCACCTGGACCTGCACCAGGACGATCTCCTTTACGGGCTGCCCCACGATGACCTCCGGTGGCGGTTTCATAATATGTATCGGCACTCATGAACTCACCGCCTGTTTGGAATGTCGAACCTGAACTCACCATAGCCGAGGTGGACTGGAAGCCCGTACTTGGCTGTTCGGCCAAGTACTGAGCTTTCGCACTTACTATACTTACGATTACAATGGCTACTACGAGTAATATCTTATTCATTGTTTTCATATCTAATTCTCCTTTCTTTAATCTTTAAACACTAAACACTAAACTTAATATTTCACTCGTTTACCAACACCGTCAAATAGAACTCCATTTGCGCGGATGTACATGTG
>JAGHTR010000081.1 GCA_018065205.1 Candidatus Colicola caccequi | reverse complement strand
AATAACCTGGTATTGGCGTCGTCCGCTATCTCGGCCAAAGTATTAGAGCGTGCCCAAATGTCTGCCGATGTTGTTTCTCCTAACTTGATTCGCACAGGCTTAGCATCCGTGATTATCGGCTTGCTCTTACCACTACTCGTACTCTTGCTCTTGTGCTTCCGCAAGGAGATATTATAACATATAACTAATTCTAAATGAAAAAACTAACTATTGCCGTTATGGCCATAGCAACTATCGTATTGGTAGGTTGCAAAGATTCGGAACCGAATATGCCGGACAATCCGTTTGGTGATTATGTTGTTTATGGTGCTATTTATACCGCAGAACAAGCTCCGGATGGACGCTATCCGTTAGCGGAGGCGTTGGTGGTTAAGGGTGACAAGTTTATCTATGTTGGTTCAAAGGCCGGTGCACAGCCATATATATCGCGTGAAACCAAAATAATGGACTATACCAATCATGGTATGATTATGCCAACATGCACCAATGGTCACGCCCACTATATGTTAGGTTATGCTCTTGGTTCGTTTGGTGCCGTCATCAGTGACCAGGCCGATGTAACTACGTTTATGCAGGTAGATGTGCCTAAAGCGGTAGCTGCGGCTCGTGAGCACAATTATCCTACTATCTTAGGTAATGGATGGAATTACTTTATCTTTAAAGAAGCAATGCCTACTCGCCAACAATTAGATTTAATATGCAACGATATACCGATGCTGTTTGCGGATAATGAAGGACATAAAGCGCTTGTTAATACAATAGCCTTGGTGAAGGCCGGTATAATGGATGCCGAAGGTCATGTGTTGAAGCGGGGTAAGGATATCCGCGGAGGAGAGATTGTTATGGGGGCGGACGATACTCCTTCCGGGTTGCTCTTGGAACAAGCCGGTACATTCGTTCGTGAAGCATTAGACTTTGAGAGTATCTATACCGCGGAAATGGCTAAGAGTAACATTCTGCAAATGCAGAAGGATTTATGGGCTAAGGGGTATACTATTTATATGGATGGTTGGAGCACGTATTTCTTCAATGAGAGTTTCTATCAGGCTGCCCAACAATTAGATCAAAACCATGATTTAAAATTAATCTTGGGCTTAAGTTATGAGATAGAGAGTTGGATGAATATAGATACGGCTCTTACTAAGGCGAATGATGCACGTAAATATACCAGTCAGCACGTGCGTCCGCAGTGGGTAAAACTCTTTATTGATGGCACAGTGGAGGGCGGTACCGGTTATTCACAAATTCCCTATCCGGATGGTCATCAGGGGTTAGTTAATTGGAGTAAGAAAGAAGTGACAACTATTACGAAGATGGCTAATGATGCCAATTTGTCGATGCATGTTCATACGATGGGCGATTCGGCTGTGGCATTGGCGGTAGATGCGTTTGTGGACGGAGGGCAAGATGACAAACGTAATACAATTGTGCATGTGCGTAATATTATGCCATCCACGTTGCAAAAAATGGCGGCACATCAACTCTATGCTACATCCGGTATGTTATGGCATCATCTGCATTATATGGCCCCAACGTTCTTATGGCTATTGGGGATAGTTCCGGAAGGATATGAATCAAAATCGTACCCAATGAAGGCTTTCTTTGATTATGGCATCAATCTAACCTCGCACTCGGATTATCCGGCTTTATCTGGCAGTCCTGATGACCCGTTTGGTATCATGGAAATTGCTTTGACGGGAGTGCAGGATGCAAAGACAGAATACACGTGGTGGCAGGAAGAACTGCTTACTCGAGAACAAGCCTTGCAGGCCTTAACACTGAATGGCGCTAAGCAAGTCTTTATGGAACAAGAACGTGGTAGTATACGAAAAGATAAATATGCAGATTTCTTAGTTGTTGATCAAAATCTGCTTACCTGCCCGGTCAAAAGCATCCACAATACCAAAGTGCTAAACACTTTCTTTGAAGGACGTCCCGTTTATTCCGTTGATGTTTTATAGGGTAATGTAAAGTAAAAAGCAATGCGACTTCCGAAAGGAAATCGCATTCTTTTTTTGTGGTCCCTCTTGGGCTTGAACCAAGGACCCCCTGATTATGAGTCATGTGCTACTAACCAACTGAGCTAAGAGACCCCGACGCGTAACGTGCGTCAAA
>JAGHTR010000219.1 GCA_018065205.1 Candidatus Colicola caccequi | reverse complement strand
AGTAAGGCCGATGTGGTATATTCCGGCGCTTGTAAAGTAACCGTATAAGTGCCAACGCTGCCATCTTCAGCAGTAACGGTGAAGACACCATTATTCATCTCAACTGTCTGATGCTCTTCCTTCTTCTCGAATTTCATTTCCGGCAGTTGCTCACCTTTATATATATACTCGCGCGTGCGAGGATCAAAGTTTTCGATACCGGTAATCATACTTAAGGTGGTGTCGTCGGACTTAATCACCTTGAACTTAACGGTATAAACATTAGCCTCGCCGTATTCAGGAGTAACGGTAATCGTCATCGTGCTATCAGCACTCCAAGCGGTAGTGATGGTCTGTAGGTGACTTGCCGGAGTAGGATAAACATCCTTAACGAACTCGTCAGCGCTGAGGATAACTTCGTAATAGAACGAATCTTTCTTGAAGGATGCCAACGGAGTTCCTCCGATGTTGATGGCACTTAATGTCTTGATGATGCTTAATGGACGCTTAACATCCAATGTATAAGCAGCACTTGACCATCTTCGCCGTAGTTAGTAATGTCTGCATGACGAACACCATATTCTCCTTCTACCACTTCATTAGCCCAAGCCACGTTCTGCGCTTGGTCAGTTACTTCACCGGTGAAGTCCAACTGCGGGATCAAGGTGTTCTCGGAGTCGTTTAACTCATACGTGAATGCGTTACCATTTTTAGTAGCAGCCTCACCATTAACAGTCATACCGGTTAGGTTGTGGTTATACGTAAAACGTATCCAATCGACGTACATGGTTGGTTTAGTTATTCCTAATGTAGCGTCTTTACTACCATTTTCCTGATGAAACGAGTTTATGATAATATTCAGTTGAGTAGGGTCTCCTACTGAATCATTAGCTTCTGCCAATGAGAAAGAACGTACTTTATAATCGCCTTTCGTAGATTCTTTCCACTCCAATATTTTTTCGCCTTGGGTACCATTCAAAATATACTGGATACTATTGGACGTCATTACCTCGCTCAGTTTATAATTGATTTCGAAAATATCCGGGCTGTTATGGAACCTAATACCTCCGGAAACGACGAATGTACTTCCGCCTGCAATATCCCATTTGCCATTGATATCGCCTAATGTAATAAATCCGGGTATCGTTCCTCCTCCAGGGGTACTATACCGCGATGTTAGACATACTACGGAGGTTCCATTTTTCGTTACTAACTCATCTGGAGTAAAAGAACCAAATCCAGAATGTTTTCCCAAGACATCAGCAATTGTCTTCCACCCGGTAGGTTTGACAGCCGAAGTCGTTTTCGCACAATTGCTCCATTCAGTAAAATCTGTATTTGGCACTTGCTCATTCTCATAATAATACCACACATCATATACATTCTTACGATCACCTATTGACACTTCTGCTTGCCAGTGTTTACTGGTTTGCTGCAAGATATTAATCATCGCACCTTGCGCAATCGTATAGCGTAGAATCGGAGTAGAAGTAACAGGCACAATATAAGAGAATCGTTCTGGATTAAATTCAGGGATTGTAGTGCCGTTTACCGTAATAGATGTCAGCACGGCTGGATCAGCAGTCTCTACCACCGGATTCAAGGTATAAATGACATCCTCTGTGCCTTCTTGATTAGCCTTAACGGTTATGATGGTTGGGTTCTTTACTCCACCCGGCTGAACAAAGACGGTCTGTTCGGTGTAGTTCTTCACATACGTTACCGACATTGTTTTTGCTCCGAAAGGCAGAGCCACAGCAAACTCGCGTTGCGTAGCATCCGTGGTTAAGTCCAAATCCACGTTCGTTTCTTCAACATGAATCTTCTTCAGCACATTAGCATCGGTAATAGGAGCAGCCTTGAACAAAATGGAATACGTGCGTGTATCGCCATTCTCTGCCGTTACAGTAATCTCGCTGGTTTGCCCCAGAGGACGGAAGATAACAGAGATGGTCTGCTCGGGTTCGGCCTTCACATACAGGATTGCCGGAATAGCCGTTTCTCCCTTGGGCAAGGTGACTTCATAGTCCGTCACTTCAGGATCAAACTCAATAGACAATGTCTCATGATCCAATTCCAGATTGCTCAGTGCCACATTATTAGACTTCTTAACGGGGAAAGCAATCGTATATTCACCCTCATTGCCATTAGGCGCCTTCACGTGAATGCGCGTCGTACCATTTACTTGACTGAAATAAGTGGTAATCTCCTGACCGCGAATACCGGCTACCGGTTGAACACTCGGAACCGTTGTGGTACGCCATGCTAAGGTATCTACGTAGTTGAATTTCTCCGAATTCCAACCTTCAATAGTGTCGCCATCAATCAAGATTGTACTCAGGCGGGCATTGGAGGACATAATACGATTGTAATGCAATGTATAAGTGGCAGTACGACCACTTTCGGCCTTCACAATAATAACCTGAGTGTTGGCATCCTTATCAAAGTGCATCGTAGTTTGACGCTCACGAGTGATGATAGTCATATCCGGCAATGGACGACCATTTTCATACGTAATAGTATAGTCGAACGTATTGGGATTGAATATAAACGCAGTTGACTCTACTCCACTCAAGACTACATTCTGCAACGTAGCATCATCATATTTAGCGATATTGAAGGCTACTGTGTAAATAGATTTAGCCTCACCATTAGGTGCAACCACTACGATTTGCACGGTCGTGTCGTTCTGCTGACCCATATAAACAACCTGATTATCATGATCCTTAACATAAGTAACAACAGGCAGTTCAGAGCCGGCAACTAAATTAACCACGTACTCCGTCGTTTCCGGCACAAAATCTGCTAACGAAACACCATTTAATTGAATATCATACAGGTAAGCATTTGCCGAAATTTGCTGCTCAAAAGTAATCGTATAAGTCGCTGTGCGATCTCCGGCTTTGACGAAGATAGATGCGATGTTCTTGTTGAATAGCACAGAAGCCGTTTGTCCTTCCTTCGTAACAGGAGTAATCTCCGGCAGCGCACCTTCCCAAGACACGGTATAGTTCATCGTAGTAGATTGGAAGCCTTCCAAAGCCACCCCATTCAACTCTATTCCATTTAACAAAGCATCCTCAATGATAGGTGCTACAAACTCAATGCTATATGTATTAGAAGCACCACCGCCTAGGGGTTGAACTACGATTTGAGCCGTTCCGGCAGCATAAGGAGCAGCAATAGTAACCTGCTGAGACTCTTCTTTATCCACCGTAATCGTCGGACAAGTAGGTGTAGTCAACTCAACTGCATATTCATACGTCTTACTATCAAAACCATCTAAACTATCCCCATTCAAATAAATCATCTTAAGGAAAGCACTCTCTGAACGCTGAATAACAAAGATAATGGAATACTCCTTCTTATCTCCGGACTCAGCCGTTACGGTCAGTTTCTGAGTCGTTCCTTCACGAACAGATAGCACTTTTTGAGTAGCATCGCCTTTAGTGAACGTAACAGTAGGAATAACCGTTACTCCCATAGGTAATGTATCTTTATACTCCGTAATCTCAGGATCAAATCCCTCTAAAGGCTGACCGTCCAAGTAAATCATTTGCAGATTCGTATTGGACGATTTAGACAACGTAAAGGTAATGGTATAGGTCTTAGTTGCACCACTTTGTGCACGAACCGTCAAGATATAATCACCCGTCAA
>JAGHTR010000114.1 GCA_018065205.1 Candidatus Colicola caccequi | reverse complement strand
CTGTGTTGCTTAGGACTAACGACAATGCTCTATGCTGAGCAAAAGCGCATCATGGTAATGAGTGATTTGCATGTATTGGACACCACCTTGTTTGATGCGCAAAACACGGCGCCGTTGCTTAATGATGTTAAGTTAGGTGAGCACTCGGCTGAGTTATTGGATTCGGCAGTAAGTTATATCTTGGCCTCCAAGCCGGATTATGTGCTTATTCCGGGTGATCTGAGTTACAATGGCGAGAAAGCCAGTCACCTATATGTGGCAACTAAACTGGCAGAGATAGAGGCTAATGGCATAAGTGTGTATGTTATTCCCGGCAACCATGATGTTAATAACAGTTCGGCTAAAACGTATGTATCCGGTAAGGGGCAACCTACCGAGACCATTACCGATATGGAGTTTGAGTCTATCTATGGTGAGTTTGGTTATAACGAGGCTGTTAAGACGCTGGATGAAGGTACGGATTCCATGAGTTATATGGCATATTTGAGCAATGATATTGCTTTGATTGCTGTCAATTCGACGGTGTATAAGACCAATACCGGTGCCCTAACATCGGGTGTGCTGACTTTCATTAAGGAATGCGCGCAGGAGGCTACTAAGTCCGGGCATAATAACCTTCTTCTTATGTCTCATCACATGATTATGAATCACGTGGATGACCAATCCCTCTTGGACCCTAATCATGTAGGCAATCAAACAGAGGGTTATCCTGCATTGGACGAAGTGTATCAGGCACTGGAAGAGGCACATATCCATGCTGTGTTTACCGGACATACGCATATCAATAGCATTGCTCACTTGCCCAAACAGAGTGGCGACTTATACGATATATCTACCGGTTCATTGTGCGCTTATGCGTCGCCTATCCGCACATGCGTTTTAGAGACCTCCACCGGAGACATGACTATTTCGAGCAGGGAGATAACTAAGTACCATGCTAAGGAAATGGACCGTGACAGCGTGCTGGCACAAGGGGCTATTCGCTCTGCTTCACAAAAAGGTACTGCTGCTATTGCTGCTTTTCGGACTAAGATAGAAGCTATTCCGTTTATAGGTCCAATCTTGGCTAAGGATATTCCTAATCCCACGGAGGCAGAGTTGCGTCAAACTATTTGGGATAACATGGGTAAGGACTTGCAAAAGGCTTTGCAGGACTTCAGTCGCGGAGACGAAGATGTGTATTATGCAGATAGTACGGCATATAAGAATATGTTGCAGGCTACCGAGAATTTCGTCCTCAATTTCTTAGGTCCCGAATTAGGTCCCATGCTATTAGCGATGGATGACCAAACGATTAGTTCGTTTACCGGAGGACTGAATATCAAGCAGTTCTTTGCCAGTCTGTATTTCAACTTTGTTACCATCAATGACGAGCAAGTTCATACGGCGGACGCTTCGTGCACGACTTTGTCTGACGTCAATGTGCAGGCATCTCAACCGTCCGACATAGAGGATATAGAGACTTTGAAACCGGTGATTAAGTTCATTCGTGATAATCAACTGATGATTAATGTGCAAGGACGCACCTATACGGCTGCCGGACAGGTATTGCAATAATAAAATAAAGTATTATGATTAAAAATTCGATGTCGGCCATTATTTTGGCCATTGGTGTCGCCCTTGCGGGCTTGTTTATTTACTTAGGTATTCATCAAAATGCTTACCGTGACCGTGCGGTAACAGTTAAAGGACTCTCTACGCGTGACGTGCAGGCGGATTATGTGGTATGGCCACTTAAGTTCGCTATCAACGGAAACGACTTAACTACATTGTCGCAACAGTTGGCAACGCAAGAGCAAACGGCTCGTGAGTTCTTTACGCAGAAAGGTTTCGCTGCCGAAGAGATTACCTTGGGTAATATTGAGATTGAAAATAACTGGAGTGGTTATTATGAGCGTCGTCCGGAGTATCACTACACGATCTCACGCACGTTAATCGTATCGACGGATAAGGTGAATCTGGTGATGCAGAACCAAGGATGCCAAGCCGAGTTATTGGCTAAGGGCGTTATCCTGAATTCGTATAGTTGGAATACCGATTATCAATTCAATGGCTTGACCGAACTCAAACCTCAGATGATTGAGGAAGCTACTAAGAACGCTCGCGCCGTGGCTCAGAAATTTGCGGACGATGCACAATGCTCCTTGGGCTCTATTCGTAAAGCCAGCCAGGGACAGTTCTCGGTAGAAGCGGACAATAACCAGCCTTGGATTAAGCATATCCGCGTCGTATCAACTATCGATTATTATCTAAGATAATTGGTCAACGTCAAAACCAGTTTACGTTTGCGTTAGTTTACGTTAGTTTGCGTTAGTTTACGTTTACGTTAATTAAATAATTATGGTCAAGCATATTATTCTTTGGACATTAAATCCGGAACTGACTGCCTCCGAGAGACAGCATGTTTTAGTAGATATAAAGTCCGGTTTGGAAGGTCTGCAGGGCGTTGTACCCGGACTGATTGATATCCATGTGCAGATTGATGGGCGTATTGATACCAGTAATTGCGATCTGATGTTAGACTGCACCCTTGAATCCGAGGCTGCACTGCGTGCTTACGCTGTGCATCCTGCTCACGTTGCCGTGGCTAACGATAAAGTGAAACCTTATACTATCCAACGCGTGTGCTTGGATTATTCGCTCTAAAGAGTTCCAATCAATAGGAAAACTAATCCTAAAAGGATTCCGCTTAGACACAGCACCTTCCTCAGAGGGTGCTGTTCTTTTAGTATGACAATACCATAGATAAAGGGAATGATAGTGCCGGCCCGGCGGGCGGTGGCAACCACAGCAATCAACGAATCGGGGTAGGTGAGGGCTAAGAGATAGAAGAAATCACTTAGCACCAGAAAAACCGATATACCGATTATTTCCCATCGCCATGAGAAGAGTGTCTGCACCATTCCTCGCTCGCGTTGAATGCGGTTCACTCCGGCAACGATAAGCATCATGATAGCCTGATACCACGTGTAATAGACTTGCACGGCATTATGGTCGTATTGACGCATCAGGTACTTGTCATATAATCCGCTGGCACTGCCTAACAAGATGCCAACAATAAGAAAAACAAGGTAAGTCTGCTGTCCCTTCATCTCCTGTTTGTCTTTCTTGCGTTCCACCAATGAATAGATGAGTACGCTGCCTAATGCACAAACTACACCGGCCCATTGCCATCCGTTCAATATCTCGCTGAATAGAAAGACGGCTCCCATTAAGGTCCACATGGGACGAGTAGCCTGCATGGGTGCAACTACGCTTAATGGCAGGTGCTTGAGGGCGATGTAGGCGCATAACCACGAAGATAAGACGAGGGCAGACTTGATAATAATCAGTCCGTGGGTATATAAATCCACTTGTGGCACATACAAAATCGTATGCTGCATCATGTCCGGATAGATACGTGATAAGAGCCACATCGGGAAGAGGATAACGCTGGATATCAATACACTCACCGTCAACACTCCCACCACCGAATTGGCGGTAAGCGAACGCTTTTTGCTCACATCATAACATCCTAAGCATAAAGCCGATAATATAGCTAATATAATCCACATTCTAGTTTACGTTTACGTTTACGTTTACGTTAATCAGTTTACGTTTGCGTTTACGTTTACGTTAATCAGTTTTTGCGATGCAAAGGTACTGCTTTTTTTTTATATATGCAAATAAATCAACAAGTTAACAGATATTTGACGCTATTTTGTTAATTATTAAAATATGTTATGCAGTATATAAAATAGTTAATATTTGTTAAATTTACTATTATTTGTATGTTGTATGGCATAGTTTGGCACGAGTTTTGATATAAGTGTGATAAGCAGGAATAGTCCTGCGGTAAACAATTAATTTATATCATTTATAACCAATTAAAATTTACAATTATGAAGTACCAATGTGTATGTGGGTACATCTACGACGAAGCGGTCGAACCCATTCGATTCAATGACCTTCCCAAGGATTGGAAATGCCCGAGATGTGGCGCAGGTAAGGACGCTTTTACTCCTCTTCCATCCGAGAAAACAGGCAATAAACATTGTTGCCGTAACTAGAGCAAACGAGATTGATTCTTATTTATTATGACAGAAACCAATCTCTGATTGCCATTAAACTAACCATTTTTAGACCTTAACTTTTATGATTTCAAAGAAACTTTCTGCGGCTATTAATGCCCAAATCAATGCTGAACTGTGGTCCTCATACCTCTATCTGAGTATGTCTAATTGGTGCCAAAGTGCCAACTACGAAGGTATGGCACATTGGTTCCGTCTGCAAGCTCGAGAGGAACAGGACCACGCTGATATTTTTTCCCGTTACTTGGTTCAACAGGGTGACAAGGTCATCCTGCAACCTATTAATGCAGTCCCGAACGAGTGGGGAAGTCCGGTGGACCTCTTTATTGATGCGCTTAGACATGAAGAAAAAGTGTCTAAACTGATTGCCCAACTGATGAAAATGGCTGTACAGGAGGAAGATTTTACTACGCAAAGTCGCTTGCTGTACTTCATTGATGAACAGGTAGAAGAGGAAGACTCCTTCCGTACTATCGTGGCTGAATTACAACAAATCGGAGCATGTGAGTGCGGCTGCGGTTTACGTATGCTGGACGATAAACTCCATCAACGTGCTAACTGACAACTGAGTACTGAACACTGACAACTGATTACTGATTATGAATCCATTATTTATTCTTCCTTTATTGGGATATAACTTCGGTGATGTAGCACCAATGATGAGTGCTGCCACCATAGAGACTCATTACACCAAGCATGCCCAGGCGTATTTTGATAACCTCAACCGTCTGGTACC
The DNA here is from genome assembly GCA_018065205.1 of Candidatus Colicola caccequi. Classification (GTDB taxonomy): domain Bacteria; phylum Bacteroidota; class Bacteroidia; order Bacteroidales; family Paludibacteraceae; genus Colicola; species Colicola caccequi. The sequence continues at coordinate 994 of JAGHTR010000114.1, read as the reverse complement.
CGGTACCGAATGGGAGGGTGCCTCCGGGCACACCGGTAAAAAGTCCTTGGACGATATCGCTCGTGAGGCGACTACAGGACCTATTGCCCAAAACGCCGGGCAGGCTTGGAATCATGTGATGTTCTTTGAGCAGTTCCGTCCTTCCTCCCATGCCAAACAACCGTCTGAAGAGTTGCTCTTTCTTATTGAGCAGTCCTTTGGATCATTGGATGGGATGCGTGCTGAGTTCAAGCAAGCAGCCACCTCGCTTTTCGGCAGTGGCTGGGTGTGGCTCGTCATGGATACCTCCGGGAATACCGATTCTATCTCCGGCGAGGGACGACTGCTCATTCGTCAGTTCTACAACGACGATAATCCTTTGCGGTATGGACTCAAACCAATCTTAGTGGCAGACGTGTGGGAACACGCGTATTACCTGGATTATCGCAATCGCCGTGGTGATTATATCGATAATTTCTGGTTAGCCATTAACTGGCAAGTTATCTCCAAACGATGCCTCCAGGACTTCTGAAGTGCTTAGAGCACTCCAAGATAATTCTGGACCACCGTTTAAATGGCAATTTCTACCCGAAGTTGCCATTTTTTTTCTCGTTTATTTGCATAATTCAAAAAAAAGCATTACCTTTGCAGTCGCAAAAGATTGATTGGAGTGCTTTAAGCACTATGCCCAGAATAAGAACGTGAGCGAAAACAACAAAAATACGGAGATAGTATCGGAGTGTCCGCAGACACCGGAGGCACCGAAGCACTACTGGAATATCCAGATTTCGCCTAAGGATCACCTTCTGACTTTGGATTGGAAGGAGATGTGGCGGTATCGCGATATGTACTGGCTGTTCGTGATGCGCTCGTTTAAGACTGCGTATAAACAGACTATATTAGGTCCTTTGTGGTTCCTCATTACCCCCGTTTTGTCGGTTATCGTTTATGTGGCAGTGTTTGGCGGAATCGCTAATATCCCTACGGACGGCGTACCTCCTGCTCTGTTCTACTT
>JAGHTR010000042.1 GCA_018065205.1 Candidatus Colicola caccequi | reverse complement strand
TTCTCCTTTCTTTAATCTTTAAACACTAAACACTAAACTTAATATTTCACTCGTTTACCAACACCGTCAAATAGAACTCCATTTGCGCGGATGTACATGTGGTCATTCAGTATGAACTTCTCCGGAGCACTCGTATCATATCTCTCGGTTATACCGGTTCCGATGTTGTGCTTACCAAAGACGATCTTCACATAGAAGCGGTCATTCATCTCGCCCTTATCCAGGTAAATCTTAGCATCGTTACTCATCAGGTCGTATTCGGTGTTCAAATCCATATCCCTCAAGACTACTTGCTCAACGTAATTCTTATTTACGCCATTCACGCTGAAGGTGTACTCGCCTGCGATCTTCACCATAATACCGGCCTTGTTCCATTCTTGACCTTCCTCATAGTTCATACCATTAGCGTACATCTTGGTGTCTTCACCACCGTAAGTGTAGTAATTCAGAATACCGTCATTAACCATCTTCGTTTGTTCATCTGGGAACTCACGAGCATTGGAACGAGACAAGTCCTTAGTCAGCAACATCACAGTCTCATCACTTTCGTTCTGACCATTAACTTTCAGCGTTATCTCCATCTCGCTTGGCAACTCATCTTCGCTCAACATACGAGCAGGAGCTGCATTAGCACGACCACTGATGTCAAATACGATTGAACCCTCTTTAGCAATCTGAACGAAGAATCCTGTGAATGGTGGCAATGCAGTCTCGCTCATCTTGTGTTGAGTGTATTCGCCGGTCTCATAACTATACGTTGTTACATAGCGAACATTCTTATTCTCATTGTCTGCCCAATCATAGTGACCATCCCACTTGCCATTGACCTTATGCTCTACCAACTCTCCGGTTTTGATGGTTCCTGTTTCCTCTCCATCTTGGTCTAATTGGAAGTTAGCCATGAATGGGTTAGCAATAAAGTTCCAACCGACATTACTATCAAATGAACTTGGGTAAGCTTTAACAGTAATAGCAGCCTTTGTTTCCTCTGCGGTACCGGTTTGGTGACCTTTCGGGTTCTTAGCATATTTATCTTCACCTGTATCATAGTATCCCATCGGATGACGCATGATAACGTAGTTCTGATTTACTTTAGATTGTGCTGCTAATAGGTAACCGGTACCGATATTAATCTTCCAAGGATCGGCATTCCAATCGTACCAAGTCCAACCGGTAGCTCCGGTAGCACGAGCAGCACCGTCGTAATTCTTAACCCAATACTTGTAATCATAGGCTCCCTTATGATCGGATACTAACTCATACATGGACTCGTATGGTAATGCAAAGTCATAATAAATTGCATTATCTACACGTATATCATAACGCAGACCTTGTACGGTAGCCTCGTGTTCCAATTTACCTTTCAGTACCAATTGCGGTACTGCATAAGTGGTCATGCTGTACTTACTACCATCATAAATCTCGTCTATTCCGCCGAACAACGTCGTCGTCGTAGTTGTCATCGTAACATCCTTCGTGGCGTCGTCACTTGCTTTTGCAGGAACAACTACCTTAGATGTCGGATAGATAGTTACGTTCTTGAACGTATTCCATGTTCCGGTAGCAGCATCCACTGTCAGTGTTGCACCGTCACGAACAACCAGATCATTATCTTTGTAATTAGACCGAGCATCTAAACCACCTAACAAATCGGTACTTGTAGCGTACTCACCTTGACTAACGATAATTGGTACTTTCACTCTATTGATATACCACGCGTCACCGGCTGTCGTCTGATATTGGATATTGAGAGGCTGACCAGCCGAAGTGGTCAAATCACCGGTCGTCAACGTGTATTGGTTCGCACCGTATGTCGTTCCATCCACCGTTGCCGGAGCATATTCACCACTACCAACAGATGTCTTAGCGGCACTTGTATTGATAGTTTGATTATTCGTCTCAATCAATACCTTATTAGCGAACCACTCAATCACTTGGAAGTCAGCAACCTCCATATCCGTCAATGGGATGAAGTATAAGTTGGTTTCTCCACTTGCATACATACCCCAAGCGTTTTTTGCAGACCAATAACGCAGATTCTGAGTGTTTTTCTCGTTCACCAACGTATATGCTTGGAAGTTAACATCTTGTGGCGTTACTGTCCAGCGATAAGTAGAATCAGTAGAATTATACGAGTAGTTCTGTATTCCTGTACCACTTGTAGAAGCCCATAAGCATTTTTGATTGCTTTCTTCGGCAGCAATGGCTGCGAAGCGTAGTTTATTATAGTCTGCCGTCATGGCCTTCATCGAATAACCTGCAGTCTTTGCACCGGTAGCGGTCCAGTTCAGAATGCTTGCATCGCTGTTATTTACACTAACTGCTACAGGAGCGTATGTGCCTGAATTTGCCATGTTATTCGGCAGTGCATACCACATATCGCCCACGTGAGCCACTATTGCGAATTTCTCTGGTAAGGTACGACCATACAAGTCTTTCTTTACTGTTGCAATCACGGTTGAGCTGTGCAATACCTCCACTTTCATCTTGTAGTGGTCTAAGGTGTTGGCATCACCATTAGGCTTATAACTAATCGAATAGGTTTGTTCGTATGCACCGGTCACCCCAGCCAAACTGATATTGCTTTCATCAGCTACTGCGTATGAACTAGAACCATCGCAGAGACGGAACTCACTACTTGTGTAAGAATGATCACCAGTACGGTTGTAATCAATACCATTCGTTTCGTCGCGGTAGGTGATACGCAATGCCGTAGCGTAAGACATATCGGTACTGCTGAAGGTGATGCCAGTAGTAGCGGTTGCCACTTTCTGACCAACAGCAGAGGTCAGTTGTACATCACCGCTAATTACTAATTCACCCATCCATTGAGCATTAACGGTGATATCGCTATTTATACCGCTAATCGTTCCACCCGGTTGAATTAGATTATCTCCACTACCTGCTACTGTCCAACCAATGAACTGACTGCCTTCTTTGGTAAAGCCGGCAGTTTCAACAGTGATAGCCGTTGCAGTAGTATGTTCGGTATATACAACATAATCTGTACCCTCACCGCCATTAGCCGTGTACGTAATCGTATTAACCGTCGGGCAAGAAGTACGCCATACATTCTCTGTTCCTCTACGGAAGATTGCATAATAGGTCTTATCCGCTTTTGCCACTTCGCCACCAACTAAGATGGTCGGCGTAGCGGTCTTCGTATTATCGATTTGATCGCCCCATCCGAAGAATACCCAGCCGACTTCAATAGCACGCTCGCAAGCAACAGGAGCATCACCGGTTGGCAAGGTGATGACACCATCCTCGGCAGCGTTTTGGGCATGTTGTGTTCCTAACATCTCATTTTGCCAAGTGATAGTAGCAGCAGGCTGTTGGTCAATTACCAAGAATCGAACAGTTGCTGCATCGCTATATACACCCCAGACAGTACTGTTGATTCCAACATACTTGCTTTGCGCGTTATTATATAAGGTGTAATCTACCAAATCAGTTGTTGCTGGCAAGAACTCTGTGTAGTTTTGCTTAACACCACTTTGTTTTGCATACTGACCAATCGTATTAGCATCTGTTTCTGCAACTTTTAAGTAACCTGTTAGAGCACTTACAAACTCTAACGTATTCTTATTAGCCTCTTGAGTAGTAACATCCATTGTCCATGCCAAATGATCCGTTACATCCGAGTAGATAGTAGCCGTGCCGGTTGTTTCGTTCACAGCACTAATCTTAACTGCTGCAGGATTAGTTTGACTGTTCGTCATGTTATTCGGCAGAGCGTACCAATCATCACCTACCTTTTGAGCAATGATGAATTTCTCTGGCAACGAACGTCCCGTTACTAAGCCGGCAAAGTTTTGATGTTGCTCACCGCAAGTTGCCGTAATAGTTGGAGTCTCGATTGTTGTGTTGTATGCCGTTGGAGTGTACTTCACATAAACTGCCGTATTAGCCAGTTTACCATTAGCATCCGTCGTCAGACTAAGTGCAGCACCTGTTGCATTGCAGAAGGTTAACACACCTAAGTCGTCTGTCAGCGTAATAGCCGTATTTGGCGTCAAGTTGTCTGCCGATATACTCAATGCATCTACACTGCGAACAGTCTTGCCGTTGGTAGAGGTCACGCGTACATTACCTAACATATTCAATTTGAACTCGCCACCCGGACTGGTTGTGTAAACAGGAGCAGTACAGCCACCTACCTTAACATAGCTATAAGATGAGTTGTTCTCATTCGCCGTTGAGGTATTAATGAATGTCGGACCATTATTGATTTGGAATGCCAAATAACGAGTAGGTGTATTCACATTCACGAATTTATAGAATCCGTTAGCCTTAGCCTCCATTGTCCAAACACTTGGGTTCGCACTGAAGTAAATATCGTTTTCGTCACCAGCAGGGTCACCATTTAGGTATAATCCATGCGGATTTTGAATCGTGAACTGGTTCGTACCTACATTAGTGAATGCCCAATCAGTTGCTTCAATACATCTGGTTGTGGTTGCATACTCACCATGTGCAGAAGGATTTGTAATATCCTTCGAACCACTCTCATAGTGATATACATCATTTCCACCACCATCTACTGTAGTTACATAAATCTTCCATACATCGCTTATCTCACCATCAAATGTTGGAGGTACAGGAGTCTTCGTATAGTAAGCATATAAAGTCTCACTTTGAGCACCAATGGTGTACTCATGACCATCTTCATTGGTGTAAATCAGGTCATCAGCCTTCTTGATATCCGTTTGTGCTTCTGCAGGAGTATTTACCCATCCTAAGAAGGTCCAACCCGGATAAGAGCATGTCGGCACGGTGATCACATCACCCGTGTGACCAACTATTTGTGTGGTCACAGGATCCATCGTACCACCGCCGGCATTGAACGTAATCGTAATCTCAGCCGTACAAGTCGTCTCATCATAGTACTTATACTCCTTCGCACCGGTGGTAATAGTCAAAGGTTTCTTATTGTCTAAAGCGTGAGTAGTAAAGCTGCTATAATACGATAAGTATCTTGTTGGAGCAATCATCGATTGGAAGGTGGATACACCTGCGCCATCCGTCGTAATTACCCAACCGTATTCAGCACCAGGATTTTCGTCATCAACCATAAAGTTACTACTATAGTAGAAGTAAGTCTTCACTCCATTATTCATATAATAGAGGTGATACTTGTTCGCTGCCGAATTGATGGTCTCTCTATACATAGCCGTAGCCTCAGCCTCATTCGTAGTTTGACTTACGCTTTCACCATTGAACTTCAAGTAGTGAACTGTCGAGCCATCGTTATAACTGATATAGAATGCCTGACTACCTACGCTGGTGGACATACCATAAACGGCAGTCACTTGTGTACCTACTGCGGTCGGAGTATAGGTCGTCACTTCATCAGGAGAGAAGATATTCGGTGACGTGATTGTCTGTTTCCATGTTGTAGGATTATCTGTCGTCCAACCGATAAAGTCATACTTAGCAGGAGAGCAGACATCAATACCACCATTCAAGTTAATAGAACCACCGCGCTCACTTGGATGAACATCCTCTTGGAAGTCATCGTTATCCTTCACCGTCACATTATATGCAAACTGAGCATACAGCGTAAACTCGTCTTGTGATACACTGCTAATCTCTTCACCCGGAGTGTAATTCAATCCACCTTGTCCATCCATTTGTGAGTTCCAACCCACTAAGGTCATACCTTCGCAAGTTGCATCACTGCAAATCGTATACTTGTTATCCGGTAGTTCACTGAACTTAAATGTACCGCCTGTGCAAGTTGTAGTTGCACCCGAGAACTGACCACTATTTGCATTATACGTTACCGTGAATTCCAAGATATCCGTACTACAATCCAACTCAGTCGAAATAATAGCAGGCGAACCATAATGAACAACTATCGAGTGAATATTACTTGTTCCTCCGGTTGTTGTAATATAGCCACTTGTATAACTGCCTTCAGAAATAGTTATTGTTTTGTCGCGCACTGCATCTGTAGTTGTGCTGAACAATGCCGCACCATTACTTGTGGCACGGAACTGTGCAACATCAGAAGTTGCAGTTCCTGCATATACGTCACATGCATTGGTACAAGTACTCTTTGACATTCTAATATAAATTGTATCTATATTACCTGCTACAGTTGGCAACTGGATATAAACGCCATCTTGTGGCTTTAATTGAATCTCACCAGCATCATAGATGCCACCAGTAGTAGTCCAAGATGTACCATCTGAAGCGGTTCTTGTTGTTGAAGTGCCAGCTTTATTGTCGCTTCCACCTAATATATCTGATCTCCACGTACTAATATCGCTACAACTCAACGTAGCCGTTCCACTTGGTCCTTTTCCCGGTCTGCTATATACAGCATAGAACGTAGTCGCACCACTAATTGCAGGAGAATTTGCACCAACAGCATAGAACGGAGTAGGCATAGCACCTGCCTTGCTCTCATAATCAGCATCGCTGGTTGTCCAACCAATCAATGTCTCACAATCGTACGGTGCAGGAACTTGATTGCCACCTTGCAATCCCGGCATCGTCACGGTCTCACCACTGGCAGCAGAAGTCTGTGCATCCGTTGCTAAGGTGCCACCGTCCGTCGGAATGGTGTATGTAATTGCATAAACAGCCGTCCACTTAGCATACAGCGTGATGTTACCCGTATATTCGGTTGCACCTAATGTGGTTACAGGACCTTCCGTGCAACTTGCATCTTTATACCAACCCTCAAAGCGAGCACCATCTTTTACACCGGCAACCAAATTAGTCGCCGTATTGTAAGTATGGCTTGTTGGCAGAGAACTCAAGTTGGAACCACTATAAGTAGCATTACCTTGGTCCTTATAACTAATCGTATAAACCTGTGGCGTCCAAATAGCATAGAACGTCGTATTGCCCGTTATGGTATGTGGACTTTCCAAAGCCTCAGTTGCATCAGGATCGGTATTCCAACCAATATGTGTGTAACCGGTCGTGTGTAATTCGGTAGTGCTGAGAATAACATCCGCCGTGTGGTCGTCACCATATCCATAATCATCTGTTGGCAGAGACTCTGCAATCTCCTTACCATTAGCATTATACGTTACATACCAGTAGTTATCGCATCGTGTGCGGTAGTTGCTGTAACTGGTCTCTTCCCACTTAGCCCAGAAGGTCTTATTTCCAGTCTCCGTTGTACCAATAGCCGTAACCGGACCTTCTGTCAAACCTTCGTTACTATACCAGCCTCTGAACTTATAGTCAGTCTTCGTTACATCCGTCGGCAGCGTTGCCCCCGTCCCGTATGTATAACTGGTCACATTTCCCGCATTGATAGTACCACCATTTTCATTCAGAGTAA
>JAGHTR010000184.1 GCA_018065205.1 Candidatus Colicola caccequi | reverse complement strand
AAGGCACAACAAGGTTGGCAAGTAGATGATGTAATATGGTTGGGTCCGGAACCGGAAGATCAAACAACCGAAAGAACAGGTTTTGTCTATACAGCCAATGGTACATGGTCGGATGCTTTAGGCGTAATCCACTGCAAAGAGTATTCCGGAAGCGTACAAGGTATTTTGAGTTATTATGCTGATAATGCTAAGAACTTGGCATTATACGATGATAACTACAACTGGTCTGTTTCCATTTGCGATTTAAGCGATTTGCACTTAAAGAAAGCTGATGGCACAGTATGGACACCAATTGAATATTCACCTAATTAAAATAAGTGACTAATATGAAGAAATATATATTTGGCCTAATGGCCGTTATGATTGCTTTATGCAGTTGTAAGAAAGACAACAGCAGTATTTCTTTTGATAAGAAAGCTATTGCCGGCAAGTGGAAATTAGCCACTTTGGATGGTAAGCCTGTTCAGACCAACCAACGCACTATCTACACCTTTGATGGTGTCAGTGCAGGTACACAGACTATGGCTGACTTTATGGAAGTAATGGGCGAACAAGTATGGTTTAACAAGAAGAAACTCAATTATACCTTACAAGGTGATGCCCTGCATACTAAATGGAGCGAAGGTTCCATACATATTGAATGGCTGGCTACTATTACTTCGTTAACCCAGGAACAGTTCACAACTGATCCGTCTCGTATGGTAAAGAACGATGAGCCAGAGAAAGACATGATGCCTAAGGCTACGTTTGAAAAAGTGAATGTGGACTATACAGAAGATATCATCGGTTTATGGCAAGGTACATCCGGTGGTGGCGACTACGGCGACTATAATCACCTATGGTTGATGACTCCGGAAGGCAAGTATTACTACTTTAGTCCGGATGAGAAGAACCCCGGTCAATGGGTAATCAGTGAGAACACGCTCAACGAGTTCGCTGTTGATGGTGATTTCGTAGCTTTCCGCTGGAAGGAGAATCCTGATGCTAAAGAAGACCGTGAGTGGTGGGATATCACGATTCAAGACAAGCAGATGTCTTGGACCGCACTGCGTGAGAACAACGAACGCCGTAACTTCACCATGGCACGTATCTCTCCCACCAAAGACGAAGTCAATCAGATGTTACCGGGTAAATGGATGGTTACCAAAGAGAATGGCGCAGAGATATATACCAATAAGCGTTCTGTGCATACTTTTGACAATACCGGTCATGTGTATTACACCGTTGCAGATACCACCTTCTCAAAAACCGAATGGCATAACAAACTACAACTTAATTACAATCTAACAGGTAACTACCTTGTAGAAAGTGGTAAAGATAACAACGGGAACCTCGTTCAATGGCGTTCCAGTATCACCAAGTTGACTGACAAGACTATTCAAGTAGTCGCTTACTCCAGCAGTCGTGACGGCGTGGCTTCTGATCCACAGCGCATGTTGGAGTTAGTGAAAGTTAATGAGGACTTCTCCGAAGCTATTCAAGGTAAATGGTATGGTATTGACGGTGGCGGTGCCTATGGTGATTACCACCATATCTGGGAGTATCTAAACGATGGTACATATTACTACTATAACGATTCCAGCACTACTGCCGGAGTTGAGGATTGGAGACGTCAAGGCTTTGGACAACCTAATGATGGTTTATACGGAGTTGATGGCAATTGGTTAGTAACCAGTTGGGAGAATAATGGACAGTTCTTCGAATGGTGGGATATTAAGATTTATCAAGAGGGTGAAGAAACCATCATGGAATGGAAAGGTTATCGCGAGAATGGCGACCGCAATACCTTCAAGATGAAGAAGATCCCTGCTATTCCCGGCAAATAATTCCTAACTATGAAGAATATCTGCTGGTTAGATGTAGTGATTATCCTGCCCCTACTCTTTGGATTGATTAGAGGGCTGATGCGTGGCCTAATCGCTGAGTTGAACGCCGTATTGGCTGTTCTGCTCGGCGTGATAGGTACGCGGATGTGGGGTCCTGATTTTGCAGGATGGATACAGAACGCCTTTGGATGGAACAGCACCGTATGTACTATCTTGGCCTACGTCATCTTATTCTTTGCGATAGCCATTATTATCAATCTGATTGGTCGCGCATTACAGAAGCTGATGAAAGCCATTAAGATGGGATGGATTAACCGATTGGTAGGTGGCATTTGTGGAACGATTAAATGGGCCGTTATCGTGCTTGTAATCGTCTTTATTGTTGGTCAATTAGACCTACTCTTCAACATTATGCCTGATGATGTAAAGAATAACAGCGTGCTCTACCCTACAGCCCTTAAAACCGCTAATCATGCGTGGCTGGAAGTAAAGACATTATCATAGATACTTATCTATACAAAAAAGGTCGTAACCAATTGGCTACGACCTTTTTTGTATGCAGTAGGTTTTTACTTAGCTACATTAACGGCACGGACTTCGCGGATAACGGTTACCTTAACCTGTCCGGGATAAGTCATCTCATCTTGGATGCGTTTAGCCAGGTCAAAGGAAAGCAATTCAGTATCCTTATCGGAAATCTTATCGGCACCCACGATAACGCGCAATTCACGACCGGCTTGCAGAGCATACGTCTTAACCACACCGGGATAAGACATTGCCATATTCTCAAGATCATTAAGACGTTTAACGTAGGTTTCTACGATTTCGCGACGAGCACCTGGACGAGCGCCGGAAATAGCATCACAGGCTTGTACGATAGGAGCAATCAGCGTCTCCATCGGACATTCGTCGTGGTGAGCAGCTACGGCATTGCAAATATCAGGTTTCTCTCCGTATTTCTCGCATATCTTACCACCTAACTCTGCGTGCGGCAGTTCTTCCTCATTCTCGGCGACCTTACCTATATCGTGTAATAAACCTGCACGACGAGCTTTCTTAGGATTGAGACCTAATTCAGCAGCCATCACGGCACAGAGGTTAGCCGTTTCACGAGCGTGTTGCAGCAAGTTCTGGCCATAAGAAGAACGGTATTTCATCTTACCAATAAGGCGAATCAGTTCAGGATGCAAGCCATGTACACCCAAGTCAATCGTAGTACGTTTACCGGTTTCAATAATCTCGTCCTCCACTTGTTTAGTAACCTTAGCCACTACTTCTTCAATACGTGCAGGGTGGATACGGCCGTCCTGAACGAGTTGGTGAAGAGAAAGACGAGCAATCTCACGACGGATAGGATCATAGCCGGAGATAGTGATTGCCTCTGGCGTATCATCCACTACGATTTCTACACCTGTAGCAGCCTCTAAGGCACGAATGTTACGTCCCTCACGACCAATAACACGACCCTTTACTTCATCATTATCGATATGGAAAACCGATACGGCATTCTCTGCCGTTGTTTCGGAAGCAACACGTTGAATGGTTTGGATGATAATCTTCTTAGCTTCCTTATTAGCCGTAAGACGAGCATCGTCCATCGTCTCGTTAATAAAAGCCATAGCAGCCGTTTTAGCCTCATCTTTCATGGCTTCCACTAACTGTTTCTTAGCTTCCTCGGCAGACATACCGGACAAAGATTCCAACTGCTTTTGAGCTTGTTGGTGCATTTTTTCCACCTCTTGTTGCTTAAACTCAATGGCTTTTTGTTGACCTTCAATAGTCTGCAACTGTTGACTCAACTCGTTTTGTTGACGTTGCAGTTCGCCTTGACGCTGATTGAGTTCATTCTGACGTTGGTTGAGTTGTTGCTCACGTTGTTGTTTACGTTGCTCATCGGCACGCATAGCGTTATCGTGCTCAAGTTTAAGAGCAATAAATTTCTCTTTAGCTTCAATCATCTTGTTTTTCTTGATGACCTCAGCCTCTTCTTCTGCCTTGCGGATGATACCGCTGGATGAGTAGCGGAAGAAGAGATAACATGCTACTGCACCTACTAAAAAGGCTACAATAGTTATGACAATTGTTTCAATCATAATTCAATAATTTAATTTATATTGTTGGTTAATTTATTTTCTATTTCACGATTGATGTCACGAATGGCTTTCAGGTAGGGTTCTATATCTTTATCTCGCGTTTGTGCGAACAAGTTAACAGCCACCCAGAAAGCGACGTACATCCATATTTTATCCGCTGTGTCGTTTGGCCTTTTGCGCTGATACATAGCGAAACGTTCGTTCAGCATGTTCTGAGCCTTACGATAGTAAGGTTCATCCTCTCGATCCACATCAAATGCTAAACGTTGTGCATTGAGCGTAATGATAATATGCACTTTATTCTCACTCATTGTTTGAGTAATTCCAATGCATGATCTATTTGTGCGATCATACCGGTAAGTTGATTCTTGGCTTTTTGGCGATCTTCTTCTCCACCAATCATAGCATGCGCAAGCAGCAGTTTACGATACTTAGTTTGCGTCTCCACTAATTCGCTATGCGCTTGCATCACTTCTTCTCTCTGCTCTGTATTAGTTTGGCGCAACGCCGCGACCTCCTGCTCCAGTTCGTCAATACGTTGGAGCAAGAGGTGCACGTTATTTTGCAATTGCGCTAAAGGTTCCATTATTAGAAAGCGTAGCTAACGCCTAAACCAAGATTAGCTAAGAACTGAACGCGTTCAGCAGCATTACCATCCTTATCAGCAATCTTCAAGCCATTCACATACTTGAGATTGGTAGTTAAGGAAATATTGAGGCACTTAAGCAGTTGATAAGACAGCGTTACATCCCAATCTACATCAAAGTTACCAAAACGACGGTTATTGTCGCGATAGCCTAAATACTCACCATCTTCCATGGTAAAGCCCTTAGCGATAATCAAATCCTCTTGTTTCTCCGAGAAGATGTAAGAATCAATTCCATTGTCGAACTGATACAATTTAACCTTGTCCCAAGCATAAGGCGTAAAGAGGGTGACATTGGTAATAATCTTGAGGTCTTTGTACTCGTAGTTGATACCACCTTTAAGGGTCAAACCAAGTTCTGCTTTGGCATTCTTGTACTCTTTGGTATAACCATCATCACCTTGGTCGGTATATTTCCATGTACCATTTTTATCTTGCAGCACTTGACGCAAACCGCCATCTTCCAGTGCATATTGATCTGCAAAACGGTCATTCACTTTATTGCTAACATAAGCAGTAGTGATACGACCGGCTACCGGTGACAGATAAACGGAGAAGATGCTATTGGGCTTCCAGTCAATACCGACAGAAATATCGGTGTAGGAAGGAGCCAGGATATTAGAAATTACCGGATTAGGATCTGCTGTACCGGTGTATTCACGACCGAGGTC
>JAGHTR010000072.1 GCA_018065205.1 Candidatus Colicola caccequi | reverse complement strand
TTGCGGCTATCCTGACCGTTATCGGTTACTCAATCAACGATACCGTGGTTATCTTTGACCGTGTACGTGAATACAACACGCTCTATAGCAAACGTGATCGTCTGATGAATATCAACGACGCTATCAATAACACCCTCAGCCGTACGTTCTCGACCTCTATGTCCACCTTTGTGGTACTGTTGGCAATCTTCGTATTTGGCGGTGAGAGCATCCGCGGATTCGTATTCGCATTGCTGGTTGGTGTAATCGTTGGTACGTACTCGTCTATGTGTCTGGCTCCGAATATCGCTTACGAGATTCAGAAAGCACAAGACCGTCGCCGCGAGGCTAAACTGCAAAAATAATTCCACGCACGTGCGCGTAAGTAAATAAGGTGCTCTTCACGGGCACCTTATTAATTAACGTAAACATAAACGTAAACGCAAACTCAAACTATCTCAAAGTATGAGAATACATTTTATAGCGATTGGTGGAGCGGCGATGCATAACTTAGCATTGGCTGTAGCCGGAAAGAAAGGGTATGTGGTAACGGGTTCGGATGACGAGATTTTTGATCCGGCTCTCACGCATCTGCGTGACGCAGGTCTATTGCCCGATAAGATGGGCTGGGATGCCTCCCGTATCACACCGGATATAGATGCTATCATATTAGGTATGCACGCCCGCGAGGATAACCCTGAACTGGTGCGTGCCCGTGAGTTAGGACTGAAGATATACTCCTTCCCCGAGTACTTATACGAGCAAACCAAGGATAAAGTGCGTATTGTAGTTGGTGGCAGTCACGGTAAGACGACCACCACATCGATGATCCTGTATGTGCTGCAACGCTTAGGCATAGAGGCGGACTATATGGTGGGGGCACAGATTGAGGGTTTTGAACGCATGGTTAGATTGTCCGACACCGCCCGCTACGCGGTGTTTGAGGGAGATGAGTACTTGACTTCGCCGCTGGATTTACGCAGTAAGTTCCTGTGGTATAAGCCTGACTATGCCATCCTGACCGGCATCGCCTGGGATCATATCAATGTCTTCCCTACTTTCCCGCTCTATGTAGATACGTTCCGTCAGTTCGTGGGCACGATAGCCAAGACATTCATTTACTACGAGGGTGATGACAACTTGCGTATATTAGCCGCCGAGGCGCAGCATCGCATCACGTGCCTGCCCTATAAGGAATACACGGGCGAGGTAGAGATGCAGGTGTTTGGTAAACATAACATGCAGAACCTGCAGGCAGCATGTTTAGCCTGCCAACAGATAGGGGTACGTCCGGAGGATTTCTACCGCGAGATAGCCACCTTTACCGGTGCCAGCAACCGATTGGAGAAAGTAGGTGAGACGGCCGACAGTGTGGCCTATAAGGACTTTGCCCACTCGCCGTCTAAACTGAAAGCCACCATCAACGCCGTGCGCGAACGGTATCCGGATAAACAACTCATTGCCTGCATGGAACTGCATACGTTCTCATCCCTGATGGCGGATTTCCTGCCGCAATACAAGGGCTGTATGGCGGAGGCAGACAAGGCTTTCGTGTATTTCAATCCCAAGGTGATTGAGCATAAACGTCTGACGCCTATTACGGCGGAGGAAGTGAAACAGGCTTTTGGCACGGAAAATGTAGAGGTAATGACGGATAGTCCGGCATTGCAGCAACGCTTGCGCGAACTCAACTACACCAATACGGCGCTGCTGATGATGTCTAGCGGCACCTTTGACGGAATAGCCATTAATGATTTTGCAAACGAATTGATTCATGGATAAACAACTTAGACGGGACCATTTATATATGAAGATGGCACGCACGTGGTCCGAGAACTCCTATTGCGTGCGCCGCAAAGTAGGTGCCTTATTAGTTAAGGACCAAATGATTATCTCGGATGGTTACAACGGTACGCCTTCGGGATTTGAGAATAAGTGCGAGGACGATAATAACGTGTCCTTCCCCTACGTACTGCATGCAGAGGCCAATGCCATTACTAAAGTGGCGCGGTCCCATAACTCGTCCGATGGCGCTACGCTATATGTGACTGCTTCGCCATGTATGGAATGCAGTAAACTAATTATCCAATCCGGCATCAAACGTGTTGTATATGGCGAACAGTATCGCCTTATGGACGGAATTGAATTACTTAAAAAAGTGGGCATCCAAGTGGATTATATGCCTTTAGATGAATAACTATGAAAAAGTACCTTTTACCTACACTAACGATTGTTTTCCTGCTGATAGGTTTCCTATTAGGCAATGCGATTTCCAATAAGGCTAATGCGCAGCGTTTTTATATCCAGAATGGACAGATTTTCTCGTCCACGAGTAAGATAGACCAACTGCTTCAGATGGTGGATAACGCCTATGTGGATGCGGTGGATGTAGATAGTATAACGGATGAGGTGATGCAGAGTATTGTGCAGAAACTGGATCCGCACTCGTCGTATATCCCCAAGAAAGACTTGGAGATGGTTAATTCCGAGTTATCCGCCTCTTTCTCCGGCATCGGTGTGCAGTTCTCCATTCAGGATGACACGGTGCGCATCATCGCTGTCATTTCCGGCGGTCCCAGCGAGAGTATCGGTTTATTAGCCGGCGATAAGTTGGTGGAAGTGAATGACTCTGTTTTTGTGGGCAAGCATATCAATAACGAGAAAGTGATGCATACGTTGCGAGGCGAGAAGGGCACTAAGGTGACTATCGGTGTGATTCGTAGCGGCGTAAAGGAGATGCTGCATTATACGATTACTCGTGGCGATATACCTGTTCATTCGGTGGATGCTAAGTTCATCATCGAGCAAGATGGTCATAAGATAGGTTTTGTGCGTGCCAATAAGTTTGGTGAGAACACCTATGATGAGTTTATCTCGGCTTTGGCTACTTTGCGTTCCAAGGGAGCCGAAGGCTATATCATTGACTTGCGCGAGAACAGTGGTGGTTATATGGAACAAGCCATTCGTATGGCAAACGAGTTCCTGCCTTCCGGTGATTTGATTGTCTATTCGCAAGGTCGTGCTTATCCTAAGTACGAAGCCCGTGCTAATGGTGCCGGCCGTTTCCAGAAAGTGCCGTTGGTGGTGCTGATTGACGATTTCTCGGCATCCGCTAGTGAGATTTTCTCGGGGGCTATGCAGGATAATGACCGCGCACAGATTATTGGTCGCCGGTCGTTTGGTAAGGGCTTGGTTCAGCAGCAATATCCGTTCCCGGACGGCAGTGCCGTCAGACTGACGGTGGCGCGTTACTACACGCCTTCCGGACGCAGCATACAAAAGCCTTATACGTTAGGTAAGCAGGATGATTATCAAAAGGAACTGCTGGACCGCTTTGAGCGTGGAGAGTTCTATTCCGAGGATAGTATCCATCAGGATACAACGGTTTATTACACCAAGTCGGGCAGGGTAGTGCACGGCGGTGGAGGTATCATGCCGGATGTGTTTGTAGGACGCGATACATCGCTTAATACACCTTATTCTAATGTATGCGTGAATAAAGCCTATACGTATCAGTTCGCTTTCCAATACACAGAGAAGCACCGTCAACAACTGGAGAAATACAAGGATTGGCGGTCGCTGGAGTTGTACCTGATATCGGCTAACTGGATGCCGCAGTTCGTGGCTTTTGCCAAGGAGAAGGGGTTGGAGCCTAATAATGAACAAATAGAAAAGTCGCGACCATTGCTGACGCGACTAATCAATGCCTATATCGTACGCAATATATTAGGTGACGATGGTTTCTTCCCACTCTTTGAACGGGATGACGAAATCACCCGCAAGGCGGTAGAGACCTTAAATAGCGTTCTGTAGTTTCAGGCTATCTGCCTTTTCTATTTTCTCTTGAGCGAGTTCCTTTGTTATTTGGAGTTCGCTTATTTTTTGTCCGGGAATGCTGAACATCAGGTCCATCATGATTGTCTCTACCAATGCGCGTAATCCGCGGGCTCCTACCTTGAACTCAATGGCTTTATCTACGATATAGTCCAGGGCTTCGGCGGTAAAGGTGAGTTGTACGCCATCCATAGACAGCAGTTTTTGGTACTGCTTGGTAATAGCGTTTTTAGGCTCCACTAAGATGCGGCGCAAGGCTTCGCGGTCCAGCGGTTTGAGGTAGGTGAGGATAGGCAGACGACCGATAATCTCGGGGATGAGTCCAAAGGACTTGAGGTCCTGTGGGGCAATGTACTGCAATAGGTCGTTCTTGTCGATTTTCTGCTTCTGTTGCGCATCAAAGCCCACTACTTGGGTATTGAGTCGTTGTGCTATCTTGCGTTCAATGCCATCAAAGGCTCCTCCGCAGATGAAGAGGATATTTTGGGTATTGACATGGATGAACTCTTGTTCGGGATGCTTGCGTCCCCCTTCCGGTGGCACGTTAACGACGCTGCCTTCCAGCAGTTTAAGCAGTCCTTGTTGCACGCCTTCTCCACTTACGTCGCGCGTTATACTGGGATTATCGCTCTTACGGGCGATCTTATCTATCTCATCAATAAAGACGATACCTTTTTCGGCTTTGGCTACATCGTAGTCGGCCTCTTGCAGCAGGCGTGTTAATAGACTTTCTACATCTTCGCCTACATAACCGGCTTCGGTGAGTACGGTAGCATCTACGATGGTGAAGGGCACGGCTAACATCTTAGCGATGGTGCGAGCCATTAGCGTCTTGCCGGTGCCGGTTGAACCTACCATGATGATGTTGGACTTTTCGATCTCTACATCCTTATAGGTCTCGTCCTTGCTTTGGTTCTGCAATAGACGTTTATAGTGGTTATACACGGCTACGGAGAGGAAGCGTTTAGCATCGTCCTGACCAATCACGAACTGGTCCAGGAAATCCTTGATGGCCGATGGCTTAGGCAGGGTATCTAACGATACGCCTTCAATGGTGTCGGTCTTGGCGGTCTGCGCTATCATCTGTGCCACCATCTTATGACCGTTCTCAATGCAGTCGTAGCAGATGAACGCATCACCTTCTCCCCGGAACATCTGTGGCATAGAGCATCCACAGAAACTACATGTTGGTTTTTTCTTCATTATTCCTTCTTTGAATACACCTTATCAATCATACCATAGGATAGTGCTTCGTTAGCGGTCATCCAGTAGTCACGGTCAGCATCCTGACGTATCTTGTCAAGGCTTTGTCCGCTATGGTCGGCGATAATCTGATAGAGTTCGTCCTTGAGTTTAAGAATCTCTTTAGCGGTTATCTCTATATCGGATGCTTGTCCCTGAATGCCGCCCATAGGTTGATGAATCATCACGCGTGAGTGAGGTAATGCGGCACGCATACCTTTGGCTCCGGCAACCAGCAGTACAGCGCCCATCGAGGCAGCCATACCGGTGCACATTGTGGTGACATTGGATTTGACGAACTGCATCGTATCGTAGATACCTAATCCGGCATAGACCGAGCCACCCGGTGTATTGAGATAAACATGTATGTCACGATCGGAGTCGGCACTGTCTAAGTATAGTAATTGTGCTTGGATCACATTGGCAGTATAGTCGTCTATCTGGGTGCCTAAGAATATGATACGGTCCATCATCAGGCGTGAGAACACGTCCATTTGGGTGACGTTCAGTTGGCGTTCCTCCAAGATAGAGGGCGATACATAACTGTCCTGCATGACTTTTTCGACATGCATGGAGTTAAGGCCGCGGTCCACGGCAAAGTGTAAGAAATCGTTTTTCATATCAGTTAGAATATACGGAAGGCGCATACGCTCAGAGGGATGCGTATTTGTCCATTCTCGCGGATGACTTGATAGTCGTTGGCGGTACTGAAGATAAAGTACCAGCCACGGCGTTTGATATCCATGCTATAGTAACGAGCGGCATAGTCATTATCCGTAGTGCGGGTCATGTGTTTATGTTCCTTGCCCCAGTTGCAACCGACGGGCGTTGAACTCATTACCTTAAGAGGGAAGAGGGACTGATAGTCGGTGTTGCGGATAAAACTGCCGTAGCGTGCGTACGATACGCGGTCGTAGCGTTTAAGCAGCGGTTCGTGCACGTGTTCCACGCGTTTGCGTTTGGTGCGGTACTTAGCGGGAATGCGGTGCTCGCGACCTACGCCACCGTAGATAGCGGTTGCCACTTGCTCCAACTCGGCGGTGCCGGGGATAAACCAGCCTTCGCCTAACAGACTGGCCCAATACGTCTCGGGGAAGTACATGCCTTCAAACAGTCCGTGCTCAGCGCAGTAGTGGGTAATGGCTTGTTGGTTGTGGATGCCGTTCTCGTTACTGCTTTCCACCATAGGTTGTATATGTTCGCGCCATTGTTGCTCGGTTAGTTGAGCGTGATGGGGCAGACGCGGCATGGCGGCCATGTGTGTTAAGATACGCGATTGGATAGTGTATATACTATCTACTTGGGCTGTATCGCCACGAAAACCTTTCTTGCGGTTTTGATGACGAATGGCGTATTTCTTAGCATGTGCGTATTGGTCCTGCAATTGTTGCTGCGCCGCTTGTAACCATTGGTCAGCGTCCTGACTGCGTAATGCCGGCACGGACATAATCAGTCCGTGCTCGCCCGTCGAATCCACTGCCACCACCAATCCGGGGATACTGTCGGTTTCAACATAGTCACCGATTTGATAAGGGGCGGCTATGGCGATAACGGTAGATAAGAGGGTTATGATGGTTAGGGTTGTACGTTTCATTATGCAAATAATTTACCAAAGTCAGCGTGACTGATTGTTTTTTCTTCTACGTTGATGACAGCCTTAAGAGCGGCGTAAATCTTGTTTTCGGCTACGCGCTCTACGATGCCGCGGAGTTGGTCATCTTTCTTGAGCATCTCTTGTGCGTAACTGGTCAGGTATTGGTCTTCAACGTGCATCAAGCCATATTGCATGAATTGCATCTTAGCCACTTCCTTGGCGTAGGCTTCTACTTCGTCTTTCTCGACTTTGATGTCGTATTTCTTCATCAGTTGGTCCTTAGCCAGGTGCCATTTGAGTTCCTCAATCATAGCGGGGAAGTCTTTTTCGAGTTGCTCGTCCGTGAGTTTCTCATTGGTGGTCTTAACCCAACGTTTGAGGAAGTCCTCAGGCATAGCTACTTTCTCCATTTTCTTCATGATGGCAGCCTTGACGTCCAATCCGAATTTATACTTGCTGTCCTCAGCCATGTTTTCTTGGATTTCGGCTTTCACTTTAGCGCGGAAGTCAGCCTCGTCTTTTACGTTGTTCTGACCATAGACCTTAGCGAACAGTTCGGCGTCTATTTTAGCAGCCTCGTGACGGGTGATGCCTTGAATCTCGAAGGTGAAGTCGCTCTTGAGGTCCTTGGCTTCTTCTTTCTTAATATCGAGCATGGAGGATACTTCGATTTCGCTTTCGTAAGCCTTCATGGGGTTGAAAGTAATCACGTCGCCTTTCTTAGCGCCGATGAATTTCTTTTGGATGGTTTTGCTCTTCATGTAAGCGGGGTTGAGCATAGCGTTTTCTTTTTGGATGCCTTCGCCCTCTTTCACTTCTTTAAGCAGACCTTTAAGTACATCGCCTTCCTTCACGTCTTCAGCATCTACGTATTCGCCAAAGCGTTCAGCGTAACCCTTGACTTGGTTCTCAACCATTTCGTCGGTCACATCAATGGTGTAGTTGACTACTTTGTTCTTGCCATTCAGATTAGCGTCGAACTCAGGAGCAACGGCGATATCGAAGGCAAAGGTGAAAGTATCTTGGGTATCAAAGTCGATAGCGGGGGTGTTCTCTTCGTTTGGCATGGGATCGCCTAAAACGTTGAGTTTTTCGTTCTCGATGAACTCACCTAATTTCTGACCGATAGTCTTATTGATTACTTCGGCCATCACGCCTTTGCCGTACATTTTCTTAACGAGTCCGAGTGGCACCATACCTGGGCGGAAGCCGGGTACGTTCGCTTTTTGGCGGATTTGTTTCAACTCTTTTTGCACTTCTTCCTGATAATCAGCGGGTTCAATCGTCATCGTGATAGAGCCCATCAGGTCTTTGATTTCGGATTTTTCGATTTTCATATTAGTTGTTTTTTTTGATTATTGTCCAATTGATTCGCCTATCGGCGTTGGCTATTTCGCATAAATAGCGTGCAAAGGTACACTTTTTTTTGCATATATGCAAATTTTTTAGTATTTTTGCAGTCTAAATCGTTATTTTATGTTTACATTCCTAGTTGCCATTGTTGCATTGGTTGTAGGGTATATCCTATATGGTGCTTTTGTAGAGAAGGTATTTGGTATTCATGCGTCGGCTAAGACGCCGGCATTGACTAAG
>JAGHTR010000194.1 GCA_018065205.1 Candidatus Colicola caccequi | reverse complement strand
AGCCATTGATATTGAAAAGGCAAAAGAGGCTTTTAATAAGACTTGTGGATGGCTTGCAGTTTATCCTTGGTACAATGGAGTGTTTGAGGAGTTTGTTAAAGTAATGGAGGAATAGATATGGCAACGATTGAAGAAAGAGCAGAGAAGAATAGTGCAATACTATCCGTCAAATTCGGTATGAATGAAAAGATGGTTCGCGCACTCTATGTTGCTGTATCCAAGGAGCAGAAAGCCATTGACGAGGAGGATCATGCCTCCGAACTGCTTCGCAAAGAGGAGGAGTTTGAGGCGGCATTGGCGGTGCAGGAGAAAGAATTCAAGCAGCGTGAGGACACTCTATTCGAAAACATCTACGATTGGATTAGCGAACACTACGAATCCTACGCAGCACAGTCTCGCGGAAACGCAGGAGTTGCGGCAACAATGACCCTTGTAGCGTTGCGTGAAGCACGAGAGAGGGGAGAAATCACTGACAAGGAGGAATAATATGACACACGATAAAATGATTGCCGTAATCACGGCACACAAAGAAGGAAAGCTTATTGAGTTTAAAAGAATAGACGGAGGGTATCCCCACCATTGGACACGGTGCGATGATCCCGTGTGGAATTTTGGCGTATGCGAATATCGTGTAAGGCCAGAAGAACCAAAGCCTACCTACCGCCCATACAAGGATGCGGAGGAATGCTTCAAGGACGCATTAAAGCACGGAGGATGGATAAATATTAGAGGACAAATGGGGATGATAACCCTAATCAAGTCTTATGGCATTGAGTTAGGTGAAGCAAGTGCATCATATTCTACATTGTTGGATTTCACTTGGGCAGACGATGGCTCACCTTGCGGAGTAAAGGAGGACTAGATATGAAGAGAGAAATAGCACAAATACACTTAGGTTGCGGTCTTGACCGATATGTCGTAAGGTATAAAAAACATTGGTGGTCAAGGTGGCATTATATTATGGATGGTGGATATCCTCGCTTGTTCACAAGTGAAGAGATTAAAGCAATGGAGGATTAGGTATGGATATGAGAGACCACACGGAAATACCTATACTCCCATTTCGTGCGATGAATAAGATAAATGTTAAGATGGACGAGGTTTGTGGAGTCGCAAGA
>JAGHTR010000168.1 GCA_018065205.1 Candidatus Colicola caccequi | reverse complement strand
CTCTTCTACCACTTGTGCAGGAGTCTCTTCTACTACTTGAGCAGGTTCCTCAACCACTATAGGAGCAACTACTACAGGAGCAGGTTCTTCTTCTGCTACAGGAGCAGGCTCTTCTTTCGGAGTCTCCTTAACAGGTTCCTCGATAGCTACTGCTTCATGATCTTTTACTGCTTGAGCAATAGATTGTTGCTCTTCTTCCGGCATTTGTTTAACTTCTTCTTGACGCTCAGCTACAGATTTTTTATCAGCAGCTTTCTTTGCAGTAGCAGCTTCTGTTTGAGCGGTCGATCCTGCCAAGAATAAATCTTCAGGACCAATCCAAGAATAAATACCACGAATCAAGATACCATTAGGGAAACGCTTACCACCTTGTTGTTCTACAATGTGTTTTACATAGTAAACCCAAGTTGAAGGAGTTTCTCCGGTAAGGTATTTGGTACAACTCTTTGAGATTACAATGGTATCACCTTTGGCGAAAGTATAACCATCCCCAGGTTTAACACCACTTTCTTGGAGTTGTTTGTTTGGTTTAGCATGATTACCAACCGTTTCTTGTGCCCAGCAAATAGAAGTGAGCAACAGTGCGGAAATAATTAACATTGTCTTTTTCATAATGCTTTCCTCCTATTAACGAACGATTAAGAATCGGAATGTATCACCTTGAGAAGCGTTCTCGACGCGCATCAAGTATGCGCCTACTGGCCAAGTAGCCTCAACGTTTACATTCTCCATATTAATAGATTTCTTATTACCAACTTCACGTCCGGTAGCATCAATGATACGTACGGATGTTGCTTGAGTAGGATCTACGTTATAGATGGTCATCAAACCACCTTCGCTAACGCAGTTCGGGGCGAGACGCATACTAACACCCGAATTATTAACCAATGTATTGGAAATAAATACTTGGTCGCAAGCGTCAGGATTAACCACCTTAGTTACTGCATAATACGAACCGGTGATGACACCACCATCAGGTAACGTATAGTAGTAACCGGTATGAATAGGAGTTGTAGGATCAGCCGTGCTGTACCATTCTACCTGAGTCTCAGCAGGTTCAAAGCCATTGTCTCCCTTGAACTTATTGAGGTTAAATACCAACATACGATTACCGAACTTAGATACAATCTCCATACTTAATGTATCAGGTACATCGTTTAATAAGATTGTTAATGAATCAATAAAGCCACCCTCTTCATAAACGTAGGTACCCGGCTCTGTAATGTGCTGATTATGCCAAGTAGTGTCAATTTGACTCTGCTTACAATACGTGAGAGTATCTGACTTTGATTGTCCAATAACCGACACTTGTAAATAAGCAATTACCATTTGATGATCGCAACCATTAACGATATATTGCAAATACAACGTTGGCATCTGTGGCAAGTTTTTCAAATAAGCAGCCCCTTCCTCATCTACATAATGATATTTGGTAGGATATTCTTGATCCATAGCAAGCCAAAAAATGGTATCCACCTTGGCGCTATCCTTACCGGTAGTAGCAGCGTCATAAATAGCCCTTACGTTAGTTGCTAACGAATCCATATCAAATGCTTTACCAACGATAGCTTGTGGAATTTCCGTCTCAGGAATTGTTTGCTCTTGCACCTCGCGATATACTACAATAGAATCAATATAGAGAGAGTCTGCTACACGCAAGCCCATTTGGAATGGCACAAGTTTTTTCAGTACAGTATCCTTCTCCACCTCGAAAGTATTCTCAAAGAATGTATAAATTTCACCTTTACATACAAGAGTATCACGTTTAGAAACGATAATAGTATCTTGTGATAAATCAACGAAATCAGCACATATCTTCATTGGCTGTGAACCGGACACCATAATAAATAAGGCTGCCGGTTTACCCAACATCTCAAAGAGGTCACGGTCTATGACACGACCTTCTGTCTGACGAGGACCAAATGTATAGGTATGACTGGCAAAAGCCAGATTATTACAATCAAAATAGAATGCAGCCTCTGCTGTAGCACTTAAATCTGTTAGATTAGTAACACTAATCTGCAAGTCTTTTCCGTCAGGAATAACCAATGTACTATCTGCATCTATCAAATTAACCACATACCATGTAGGTTCGTTCTTCGGATTAATATTGCAATTCTCCCAATCAAATGTGATAGGATTTTTGCAATC
>JAGHTR010000174.1 GCA_018065205.1 Candidatus Colicola caccequi | reverse complement strand
CCAAAGGAAGCAGCCAAACGCAACGCCATATCTCGGTCCGTAATGCCGAATAAATCTGCACAAGCTACAAAAACTGATTGAGAGCAATTAAAGCCCTGATGGAATAATTCCCGTGCCAAGTTCTGCCGATTTTGAATTTCTTCTTCCTTCATTTGATAAATTTTGCCGCAAAGGTACGATTTTTTTTGCATATATGCAAATTTTTTTATACTTTTGCAGCCAATTTAGCGACTTATGAATAAGCGATTGATTATAATAGCGATGCTCACAGCACTGGTTAGCCATGCTTGGGCACTTAATATGCGTGCGTTGGCCGATTCTCTTAACCATTATGCAAGGGAACGCGCCGCCATTGATTTGCGAGTGCGAGTAAAGAATGTTTCTATTAAGGGGAATCAAGTCTTTATTTATACTAATGATGCATTAGGTTGCCTTTGTTTGGCTCCAAACGAATTAGAAGCCCTACGTCATCAAGCCGGAACATGGGCAGGTGTAACGAATGCTCGTGCCACTATTTATTCGGGGGAGTATGAATTAGGAGACCTGATTACGGCGCAATATAAGGTAAGAAAACAAAAGAGTCCTAAAGTAACGGTTCAACCATTGCTGTGCAACGAGAATCGTCCCTATCAGATTGCTGATGGTTTAGAAGGACGACATATTGCATTATGGGCTAGCCACGGATGGTTTAAGGACCCACATACCGACTTATATCGCTGGCAACGCGCTCGATTATGGACAACCGTAGAAGATGTATTTACGACGGCTTTTGTAGCTCCGTATTTGGTCCCTATGTTAGAGAACGCCGGAGCCGTTGTTTTGCAACCACGAGCATACGTTCGTCCCGGGTATCAAACGGTTTATCTGCGTTGGGCGCAAGGTAACAATGCCAAGCAAGAGGTCATTGTTTATCATGGCAATCAAAGTACGCATTATTCCATCAATACACAACTGGGAGCCGGAGTATGGCAGTATTTATGCACCGTCGAGAGTGACTCCATTTCAGTAGAAGGCGAAGGTATTGAGTATAAAATTGTCAATGGCCAGAGTTTAGGTCATAGTGGCCGTCCTATCTGGGTAGAAGCGGCTTGGTATTGGCTACAAGATGCCGGATATGATATGTCTTTATTGCAGTATGATAATAGCAATAATGATTATCTTAATGATTTGACCTGCCGTGGCAAATGGGTTAATTACCTTTGTGGCGGCAGTGTAATGAACCCCAATCAGCAAGGATTAAAGGTGCCGGTAGATATGAGTTTAGCCTTCCATACAGATGCCGGTTCGGAGCCAGACAGTATCATCGGTACACTCGGTATTTATACGACCAAAGATAATGATGGCCGCACCGAGTACCCTTCAGGAGATAGTCGCATTGTCGCTCGTGACTTAACAGATTATGTTATGACGCAGATTATCAACGATTTACGGGATGAGATAACTCCACGATGGACGCGACGCAAGTTGCTTAATGGTGATTATTCCGAATCTCGACACCCTGTAGTTCCTGCTATGATATTGGAATTATTAGGTCACCAAAACTACACAGATATGCAATATGCCCTCAATCCGGAGTTTAAGTTCAAAGTAGCTCGCGCCGTGTATAAGGGTATTGGCCGTTTTTTAGCACAACGTAATAATCGGTCCTTTATACCTCAGCCCCTACCGCCTCACGCTATACGTACAATGTGGAAAGGGGATTCGCTGCATCTATCATGGAGTGCAACTATTGATCCGATAGAAGATGAGGCACGTTCCACCTATTATGTTATACACACGCGCGAGAACGATGGCGATTGGGATAATGGAACTGTAGTTTATGAAACGCAGTTTGATATAGTTGCATCCAAAGATGTACGTTACGACTTCTACATAGTAGCCGGCAATGACGGAGGTATCAGTATGCCCTCCACTAAGGTAAGTGCATTCCATAGTTCAAGCAATCACCATCAACCCATGTTAGTGGTGGATGCCTTTACTACGGTTCGCGGTCCCTTGTTCTTATCTAATTCAACTACCACAATGGGCATTGACCCCTGGTCCAGACCTGTTCCGGATAATTACGAGATGGCTTATATTGGAGAGCAAGTCAATTATAATCCGACGGCCGTATGGTGCACCGATGACGATTGCGGATTTGGCCAAAGCAATATGAATCGTGCCGGTCAACTATTAATGGGCAATACGCACGATTATACCATTCGTCATGGTAAACTTTTGCAACAAATGAATATCAATTACGCCGGTTGCACCATGGATGCTGTTTCAGCAGTCGACACGGTCTATCGTTACATAGATATTGTATTAGGCAAAAGCAATTGGAATACCGTTAAGGCCATGAATGGTTGCATAGAGGCAATGAATTGGACCAAAGGCAATAAGAAAGTGCTCATAAGTGGTGCATACGTCGGTTATCCTCAGCATGCTTGTGCTTCCGGCGAGATTATTTATAACGGGCGTACAATTGAGTACATACAAGAGATTAATGAGCATCAACTTAGCGCCGAGGATGTAAGTGCAGTTACCAAGATAGCGCCACAAGACCAAATCATTGCCCGCTACTCGGACACCGGATTATCGGCCGCCATAGAAGGGTCTAATTATATCATTTGGGGGCTTCCGTTAGAGAGTATGAAGTCGTTTAACACTATATATAAAGAACAAATAGAGCATCTGATTAAAGAATGAAAAAGAAGAGCTTACCTATTTTAGAGGACATCACCATAACCGGCATCGCTGCCGAAGGTAAAGCCATGACGCGCATCAATGATTTGGTGTGTTTTGTGCCATACTGTGTACCGGGAGATGTGGTAGATTTGCAGGTCACAAAGAAAAAACATAGTTTCATGGAGGCGCGTGTATTGCGTCTCAAACAAGCCAGTTCGCTGCGTTGCGAAGCAGTTTGCCCTCATTACGGCACTTGTGGAGGATGTAAATGGCAAGTACTGCCCTACCCGGAGCAACTGAAATGGAAACAACAGCAGGTAGAAGATAACCTGACACGAATCGGCAAGATTGAATTGCCAACTATTAGTCAAATTTTAGGCAGCAAGAAGATATACCAATACCGCAACAAATTGGAGTTCGCTTTTGCAGATCATAAATGGCTTACTACCGAGCAGATGAAAGCAGGTATTCCCTTTGAACCCGGATTAGGATTCCATATCACCAATAACTTTGATAAGGTGCTGCAAATAGACGAATGCCACTTAATGGAAGGACTGCAAAACGATATCCGCAATGGTGTTTATCAGTACGCCGTAACACATAATATGCCTTTTTATAACGAACGCACGCATGAGGGACAGATGCGCAATCTGATGATTCGCAACAACAATGAAGGCGAATGGATGGTGGTCATTGTGTTTGCTACACCATTGGATGATAACGCCAAAGGGCTATTGGAATACGTACATACCTCGTTTCCACAAGTAATTAGCCTTATGTATTGCGTCAATCAAAAAATGAACGACACTATTGGAGATCAGGACGTATTGCTTTATGCCGGGCAAGATCATATTATGGAGAAAATGGAGGACTTGCAATTCAAAGTAGGTCCTAAGTCCTTTTATCAGACCAATACAGACCAAGCCTACGAGCTATATTCTGTGGCAAGACGCTTTGCTCAATTAACAGGAAAAGAGGTCGTTTATGACCTATATACCGGTACCGGAACAATTGCTAATTTTGTAGCTAAACAAGCGCAAAAAGTTGTAGGTATTGAATATGTGCCAGAAGCAATCGAGGATGCTAAAGTAAATGCGAAGTTAAATGGGTTAAATAATACTAAGTTCTTCGCAGGGGATATGAAGGACGTTTTAAATGCAGACTTTATTGCTCAGCATGGTAAACCGGAAGTTATTATTACTGACCCTCCTCGCGCAGGAATGCATGAAGATGTGATTAAGGTGATTTTGAATGCTGCGCCCAAACGTATCGTATACGTAAGTTGTAACCCTGCCACCCAAGCTCGCGATTTAAGTTTATTAGATAGCGATTATAAAGTGATGGCTGTTCAACCAGTTGACATGTTCCCTCACACCCAACACGTAGAAAACGTGGTACTATTAGAGAAGCGGTAGACACAAAAAAAAGGATGGGCTAACTATATCGCACCGCTACAACCTCCTACCCTTGCTTCGGTCAAGACCTGGGGGAATTCAAAGGGAGCTGGTCGTATAGCACCCACCCTATAGGATAACGCAAAAACGAACTTTTACGTTTGCGACTGCAAAAGTACAACATTTTTTTGATATACACAAATATTTGCGCAAAAATCTTAACCTGTGCTGCAAAATTTTGTCAAAAATAGAATTATTTCCTGTCTTCCATTTGTTCCCAATAGCGGACAAGAGGCAGCGATTGACCTTTTGTCGCATTTTCTTGCGGAACGAAGTGAACGTCCGTGTTTTTTATTAACCGGATATGCCGGAACCGGTAAGACGAGTGTAGTGAGTGCCCTAACCAATGCTATGGCGGCACTTAATCAGCCTACTGTTTTGTTGGCCCCTACCGGACGTGCAGCTAAAGTGATGAGCCATTATTCGGGCACGAATGCCTACACTATTCATAAGTGGATATATCATACAGAGAACAAGCCCGATCAAGTGGCAGATATTAAGTTTTCCCTCGCCTTTAATAAAGATAAGAACACTCTCTTCATCATAGATGAAGCATCCATGATTGACCAATACGTGCTGCGAGATCTTATTCAGTTTGTCTATCAGGGAGAGGGATGCAAGATGTTGCTATTAGGTGACGAAGCGCAATTACCTCCTGTAGGGTACGAAGAGAGTCCGGCTTTGCAACAGAATGAGTTAGAGAGTCTTGGTCTAACGGTTCATTATGCTCAATTAACAGAAGTAGCACGTCAAGCGCAAGATAGCGGAATCCTAAGTAATGCCACTAAAGTAAGGCAATTAGTAGAGCAACCATCTGAGGCGCCTAAACACATTATGGACATAGTCAAAGCCGAACAAGATGTTCAATTATTGCCCGGCAATGAGATGGTAGCCGAGATTGAGCGTAGCTATGATGAAGTAGGATTGGAAGAGACATTAATTATCACACGTTCTAACAAGCGCACTAACCTGTATAATCAGGGAGTTCGGGCGCAATTATTATGGAAGGAAGATATGCTGCAGACCGGTGATCGGATTATGGTTAGCAGGAATAATTACTTTTTTACAGAGCAATATGAAGGCCTACCCTTCTTGGCTAATGGCGATATGTTGGAAGTAGTACGATTACGAGGCGAACGCGAATTATACGGGTATCACTTTGTAGATGCCAGTTTGCGGAGTTTAGACTACGAATGGGAAGTGGATGTAGTGCTGTGGTTAGATACGTTATTAACCGACAATCCTGAAAAGAATTATGAACTGCAACGAGACTTGTACACTAAGATTGCAGAAGATTATCCGGAAATACGCACAAAAAAAGAAATGCGTGAAAAAGTAGCGGCATCGCCTTATTATAACGCATTACAGGTGCGCTACGCCTACGCGGTAACCTGCCACAAGTCGCAGGGCGGTCAGTGGAAGCGAGTCTTTATTGATCCGGGAGCTCTGGCTGAGAGCGAGGAAGAGACGACGAATAATTCGTCTGTAAAGCAGAATCTGAGATGGCTATATACGGCCCTTACACGAGCTACTGAAAAAATTTATTTACTTAAAATTAAGTAATTATTTGCATATATTAAATATTTTTTGTACTTTTGCAGCCACAAAAGATTAATGCTATTTATACTAATTCTTTATGTTTATGAAAAAACTTTCCATTCTTGGAGCTGTAGCCTGCCTTGTCTTCTTGATGAGTGGGTGTAAAGAGAATGTTGATTTCAACAACATTAACACCGAAATACAGGCAGATCTCGGATTGGCTATCCCTGTTGGCGATATGACTGTTACGGCAGCCGATTTCCTTGGAGGCAATCAAGTTAAAGTTATTTACATGGATGCTGATGGTATATTCCATTACATGGATACGTTAGACATTCCTACTCGTGTTTTCCACCCTATTGACATAGAGAAGTACATTGGTGAAACGCACAAGGACTTCAATGTGTTTGAAGAGTTGAAAAGACATGGTATTATTAATGCCTCGGGTATCGTTAGTGATGTATACAAAGGAGTTCAAATTCCTTTGCATTTCCCTCTTACGCTCAAATTAGATGGGTTGAACTCTGATCGAAAGACAGAGCGTTTGGACAGCATTCGTGTAGATAGTGCCCTATTGAGTAGTGTTATCCATCGGAAAGATTTAGCATTAGAGTGGAGTTGGATCAATTCGGTAGATATCGTTTTAGGTCCGCAGTTTACTCGCGCCGCAGGCAAAACGGTTCGTGTTTACACCCAAGGAGATCAAGGGGATTATGATAAGGAAATACCTATCAAGATAGATGATTTTATGGCTTGCTTCATGATAGATCGATCTGCAACACCAAGTTCTGAAAATGTAATGGACACTTGTAACTTTGAATTCATATTCAATTTCACTATTCCTACTAATACCGGTCAAGTTGAGATTCTGCCTACAGCCGCTTTCAGTTATGACTATAAGATGGTGATGTTGGATTTCAAGGCTGCTTGGGGTTACTTTAAAGCCAGTAATCAGGTGCGCGATCGAGACGTCATTTGCATTCAGGACGAATGGGAGGATTGGAAGAATGTACAAAAAATGAATCTGCGCCTTGCCGAACCATCTATTAAGATAGGTTTGTGGCATCGTGTAGCAGCTCCTTTGTATGTCAATTTAGATACGTTAAGAGTTTCCAATACAAAAGGCGAAGTAAAGGATGCCACATGGAATGGAAAGACCTTTGTGCATATTCCGCTGGACAATGTACTCGATCCTATCCACTCTCAGTTAGACGACTCCGTCTTTAATGAACAACTCTTTAACCATGAACCTAGTAAAGGTCACTTGGATCAGTTATTTGATATCCGTCCGGATACGATTATGTACAGTTTTACGATGCATGTTGACGAAAACCGCAAGGCTGACTATCCGCAACATCGTATTACACGTGACACCCATATATCGGGCTATGTTGCCATTGATGTTCCTATGAAGTTTAACGATAACATGGAGGCGAATTACTTTGGTAAAGTCAAGGACTTAGACTTCTCCAATTTGGACATGGATTCGCTCATTAAGGACATTGATGAGATTGAATATGGTAGTGCTAAGGTGATGAAAGTCTTCCTAACTATGACCAACAACCTACCCTTTGAGATTGATGCAAAGGTTAAGTTCTTGGATAAGGACAGCAACGACTTGAACGTAATTGTCTTCAAAGACTCTTCGCTCAACCACCTACACCTGCCGGCTCCTAAGTTGGTACGAAACAGTGGTGAGAAATACGCACATATCGAGGCCCCCTCTCAATCTACGTTTATCCTGGATGTTGATTCGGCTAAATGGAGAACCTTCACGACGTGCAAGCACTTAGATATAGAAGGCATTATGGGTCACAATACTGAGCCTTGTGTTCTGGAGGGAGATAATAGTTTGACGGTACAAGTTGGTGTAGCAGCCAGTGTAGAAGCGATTGTTAACTTTAATAAGAAGGAGGAATAAGCTATGAAAAGACTACAATCAACCATTTTAGTACTTATAGCCGCTGCCTTCTGTTCTGGCTTATATGCGCAACAAGTATCTACACTCTATTTCTTAGAGAACGCACCTATGCGCCACATCGTCAACCCGGCATTCCAACCGGTAAGTGACGGTTATGTTAATTTTACGCCTCTTGGCTATACCAGTTTTTGGGCAGGTAATAACTCGCTGACTGCCAGTGATGTCATTTTTAATCAAAACGGTCAGACCGTTACCGCTCTCTACCCCGATGCGGATAGGAATAAACTCATGAAACAATTCCGCAAAGCGACTTTGTTGGATGAGGATATGACCTTAGACCTTGTAAGTTTTGGTTTCCGCCATAAAGAGAAAGGTTATGTTCATATCAGTATTATGGAGCGCATTGAAACCGGTGTGGCCTTGCCTAAGACGATGTTTGACTTCATTCTTAATGGAGGTATGCAGAATCTGGATGGTGTGAACAGTTATAATCTCAAGCAATTAAGTATGCAACTGAATGCATACATGGAGATTGCCGGAGGCTATTCATATAAGTTGAATGACAAATGGACTATCGGTGGTAAACTGAAGTTCCTGTTGGGTAATGCTAACCTGACAATCCGCAACAAGAGCCTGACCTTAGATGCCTCAGCGCAAGCGTGGTATCTGCATGGTAATGGTTATATTCAGGGTGCTGCTCCCATTAACTGGAATGCTCTGCCACAACGTCTCTCCTATGAGACGATTGAGCAGATGGATGCATCTAAACTAACAGAAGGACTCACAGTTAAGGATTATATCACGCCGCAAGGTTATGGTGCAGCCATTGACTTCGGTTTTGCATACAAACCCCACCCTCAAGTGCAGATTACAGCTGCCATTAACGACCTTGGTTTTATTGTATGGAAAGGTGCTAATTATCGCATGACTGTAGATTCGGCCTTTACCGGTGTTAATGACCTGCAATGGTCGGATTATTACAATGAAGATAATGGCTATACGTTTGATGGAGGTCAGTTAGGAGATGATGTAGTTGAGGCGCTTAAAGATTATGCCAGAAGTATTCGTACCGGGGATAAAAAGAATCTTTATACTCGTATGATATCTGCTAAATTAAATGTTGGTGTAGATGCTAATTTCTGCAATAACATCTTAGGTATAGGTATTTTGAGTAAGACGCGTTTATTCAATGGTCGTTTATATGAGGAAGTGACTATAGGCGGTGCCGTTCGTCCCTGCAATTGGTTTAACTTTGCACTCAGTTACTCACTCGTTAATAATGGTAAATACAGTAACATTGGTGCCGGTATCAGTTTGATGCCTTATGATGGTATTAACATGACGCTGGCCATGGATTATATTCCTACTTCCTATGCTGATTATAACGGCACAGGTATTCCGTATAAGACCAAGGGAGTAAATGTAGCATTAGGATTTAGTATTGTATGGGGAACCAACAAACCGGACGAAGATAAAGATGGTGTTTGGAACAAGTTAGATATGTGTCCTCATACCCCACTTGGTGTACAAGTGGATAAGGTTGGTTGTCCTATTGATTCAGACGGCGATGGTGTACCTGATTATTTAGACCAATGCCCCTTCACGCCTAAAGAGGCTTATGGTCTGATTGACTCGGTTGGTTGTCCTATTGATACCGACAATGATGGTGTACCTGATTACTTAGACCAGTGTCCGAATACCAAACCGGAGGCTGTTGCCTTTGTTGATTCTCTCGGTTGCGACAAAGATACGGATAAGGATGGTGTGCCTGATTATATGGATAAGTGTCCTGATACCAAGCCGGAGGCTGTTGCCTTTGTTGATTCGTTAGGTTGCGATAAGGATACGGATATGGATGGTGTACCCGATTACTTAGACCAATGTCCGGATACCAAGCCTGAGGCAGTTGCTTTTGTGGACTCTCTCGGTTGCGACAAGGATACGGATAAGGACGGTGTGCCTGATTATTTAGACCAATGTCCTACTGTTCCGGGTCCGGCAGAGAACAAGGGTTGCCCAACTATCCAAAAGGAAGTGCGCAGTTTACTGCAAAAGGCTATGCAAGGTATTCAGTTTGAAACCGGCAAGGCTGTTATTAAGCCTGTCAGCTTCAGTATTCTGAATAAGATTGCTGTCATCTTTATTGATCATCCTGAGTATATCGTTGAGATCCAAGGTCACACCGACAATACGGGTAAGGTGCAAGCCAATAAGACCCTCAGCCAAAAGCGTGCAGATGCTGTTCTTAAGTACTTGCAAGATGCCGGTGTTAAGAATCCAATGACCGCCGTTGGCTTTGGTTCCGAGCGTCCTATTGCGGATAATAATACCAAGGAAGGTCGTACTCTTAACCGCCGTGTTGAGTTCTCTATCACATTTGAGGAGATATCGTATGAAACAATCTATGATCATGCAGAATAACAAAATAATAAATCATAAATAATACATCATTATGGGAAGAGCTTTTGAATATCGTAAAGCAACTAAACTAAAACGTTGGGGTCATATGGCCCGTACATTCACTAAACTGGGTAAAGAAATCACAATTGCATGCCGCGCAGGCGGTTCAGATCCGGATGGCAACCCTCGTTTAAGAATGCTGATTCAGCAATGTAAGCGAGAGAATATGCCGAAGGATAATATCGATCGCGCTATCAAAAAGGCCACCGATAAGAACGCCGGCGATTACAAGGAGATTAACTACGAGGGTTACGGACCTCACGGTGTAGCTATCTTTATTGAGACCGCTACCGATAACCACATGCGTACCGTAGCTAATATCCGTTCTTATTTCACCAAACACGGTGGAACACTGGGTACACAAGGCTGCTTGCAGTTCCTCTTTGACCGCAAGGCTTGCTTCACTATTACGATGAAGGACGGCGTTGATTTAGATGAACTCGAATTGGAGTTAATCGACTTTGGCGTAGAAGAACTGGGCGTAGATGAGGAAGAGAATACGATTGTTATCTATTCTGACTTTGACCAATATGCCGGTATGCAGAAGTACTTGGAGGATAACGGATTTGATATCCAATCCTGCGAATTCGTTCGTATTCCTAATGACACCAAGCAACTGACCGATGAGGAGCGTGAATCTGTACAAAAACTGATTGACCGCATCGAGGAAGATGAAGATGTCCAAAATGTATTCACCAACATTGCTGAATAAGTGGGGCTTCATATTAACGGACACTCAGGCGCAGCAGTTTGCTGCGCTTGAGGTGCTTTATCCCGAATGGAATGCCAAGATTAATCTTATCTCGCGTAAGGATATAGATAATTTAGTGGAGCATCATATACTCCACTCTTTAGCTATTGCTAAACTCATCCGTTTTGAATCCGGCACGACTCTGTTAGATGTAGGAACAGGAGGAGGTTTTCCCGGTATTCCGTTAGCCATTCTGTTTCCCGAGTGCCATTTCACGCTTATAGATGGTATAGGTAAGAAAGTGATGGTAGCGGCGGATATCGCTCAGCGGATTGGTCTAACTAATGTAGAATGTCTGCATGAACGAGTTGAGGAAGAGAAACGTCAGTTTGATTTTGTTGTTTCTCGAGCCGTTATGCCTCTACCTGACCTTGTTAAACTGGTGCGTAAGAATGTTCACCATAAGTACAAGAATGCCCTTCCTAACGGGCTGATTGTGCTAAAAGGCGGTAATTTAGATGCAGAGATTCGTCCTTTCGCCAAGACTGCTGAAGTGACGGAGATTAGTTCGTTTGCAAATCAGCCGGCAACGGATTCTGCATCAGATGTCTTTGCTTCCGAATGGTACAAGGAAAAACGTATTATCTACCTACCCTTGTAGACCAATAGCATATATGAACTAAAAAGCCGATCTTTACAGACCGGCTTTTTTATTATCCCATAGCTCCATTTACTTGGATGACTTGTCCGCTGACGTATGAACTGAGGTCAGAGGCTAAGAAGAGAGCGACTTTAGCAACCTCTTCCGGCTGACCGCCACGCCGCATAGGAATCATCTTGACGAACTCATTTAGGGTTTCTTCGGGCAGAGCAGCCGTCATATCGGTCATAATGAATCCCGGAGCGATGGCGTTAGCGCGAATGCCACGGCTACCCATTTCTTTAGCCACAGACTTAGTAAGCGCAATGATGCCGGCCTTGGATGCTGCATAATTGGCTTGTCCGGCATTACCATTGAGACCTACTACACTGGACATAGATATAATGGAACCGCTACGCTGACGCATCATAATAGGTGATACGGCATGAATGAAGTTAAAGGCGGATTTGAGGTTAACGTTGATGACAGCATCCCACTGTTGTTCACTCATGCGGAGCATCAAACCGTCCTTGGTTATACCGGCATTATTGACAAGGATATCAATATGTCCAAATTCCTCCATAATGCGATTAACGACTTCGTGCGTTTGCTCAAAATCAGCAGCATTGCTGGCATAAGCACGGCATGTAACGCCTAAGGCTTCTATCTCTTGGCGCGTAGCCTCGGCCTGTTCATTAATGACTAAATCGGTGAAGGCAATAGCACAACCTTCCTTAGCAAGGGTGAGTGCAATCTGTTTACCTATGCCACGAGCAGCACCGGTAACGATAGCAACTTTATTCTGTAATAGAGTCATGATTAGTTTCTTCAATTGGGAAATATCCCGTTGGTTGTAAAATAGTATATTCGGTCATTGTTTGATTGCTGGTGAACCCTACTCCTTCGAGTACAGAGGACTGACGTCTAATAACGATATTGCTATCCGAATAGATGTGTTCCGATTGTTGATCCCATATTAGTTGCGGTGTATCAAACTGCTCCCCTTCCTCGTTCATAGCATGCACATTACCGTCCAACTGCCATAATCCGGTTTGGTCCCAATAGCGGGCTTTATCCGCACGAATAGAGGCATCTACCACCATGACTTCGTTGAATTTCTCCAAGTATAGTCCTTGGGGGAAGTCCCAATAAGTAGGATCTGATTTATCATATACGAACCATTGTTCGGCACTAATGCGATAGCGGGTTATGCCGGAGTCCGAGATGAGTGTAGATACATGAGTAGCTTGAAGCACCGCCGTAGCCGCACGATCTTCAATCGCGTCTGTCTTGGGGTGCTTATTACGGCCACAAGCAATCAGTGCCGTTGTTAAAATGAGTATGCTGATTACTTGGCGGGACGGCATATTGTTCTTTCACCAATCCATCCACCAACTACAAAGCTACCTGAACCAAACTCACCGGGCAGGTCAAACATCTCCTCCTTGGTGGGGAAATACTTGCTATAAGCAGCAATCAGTTTATTAGCGTCCTCTACGCAATCTTCAAACTGTTTAGCTTTTGTGAATTGATCCACGGCAGCCCAGAAGACAGTCTTATTGAGGATAGCGGCCTTAGCGGCAGAAGATTCAGCAGCCGAATAAGGTTGAGAAGCGGCATAGCACATACCGATTAAGATGTAGCAACGTCCGGCCATAGTAGGTTCAACTTCCATACTTTGACGGGCATAGGTGCGAGCATCCGCATAGCGATGGAGGTTATAGTAGCAATAAGCCAAGCCATAGAGGTAGTCGTCACGGTCATCGTCTAATTCTTCCTCAATCAGGTCAATAGCCTGTTTGTAATACTCAATAGCGGAATTCCAGTCTTCCTTTTTAGCACTCATCTTAGCGCAACCGGCAGCCGATTCCTCGGTAGGACGCAGTTTATGAGCAGCAGCGGCAGCAGCGAAATAAACCTCCGACTCGGTACATTTAACGCGTTTGTACATAGCCATCAGTTTAAGCATATCCTCCAAGTACTGTCCGTTGGATGCCACGTAATCGCGATATAGTTCATCCAGTTTATCGCAGCTGGCAGCACCGGAGATAGCAAACAGATTGTCCACATATTCCTTAATGACACCGGCATCGTTGGCATTCTTGCTGGCAGGGTCATTCCAGATATGTTGCAGCAAATTGCTTACTTGCGAGTAGTCTGCGATATATTGCTCTCCGTATTTCTCAGGATCAGCCTTATACAATCCGTTACTTACCTCAGCAAAAGTGCGGAGCACCTTGAGTTGTGAATTGTATCCCATTGAAGACACACTTTCTTTAAGCCAACCGTAGGCTTCTAATTTGAGAGTATCTTCGGGGAAGTATGCGCAATAATCCACACCCTTTTGACCTAAGATATAAGCCTTAGGATACTTAGCATCGTTGCCGAAATATTTGATACGTTTGTCATACATCTCCATAGCCAAGGCGCGAATTTGGTTACGAGCAGCGTCATCTTTAGCATTCGCATACTCATATTCCAAAATCTGAGAACCACGGCTGTAGATAGCCTTGTTAGCGGTTGGGCAGTTTTGATATACTTGCAACCAAGGTTCAAAAGCATCATGATAAGCTTTGGCCTTGCAGTATTCCGTAAACATAGATACTTGAGCCAGACACTCCTCGGTAATTTCAGGAATGGCTTCCTCCTCTACGACCTGTTCAACGACTTCGGCAACGGGTTCAGCCACCTGTTGTTTGGGCTTTTTAGCGCATGCTAAAGATGGTACAACAACCACTAAAGCAACAATCAAAAGATTCTTTTTCATTTGTGATTAATTTAATTTATTATGATTAATTATAATTTGCGTTTATGGAACCAATTCTCATTGACAGAGACATCGATTGTAAACTTAAACACATTCTCGGTAATTTCTTTTAGAGCCGTTCTATGGTCATATTCGATGGTGACGTTCAGTACCGTAGCCACCGTTCGTAATGGGAATCCTAATCCCACAGCAACGCCAAACTGCCGCATACCATCTACGCGCACGTAACTATTACTTAGGTGTCCGCCTAATCTCCAAATCATACGTTCCGCATAACGTTGAGAATAAGGGTTATGTCTATATTCGGCACCAAACGCGATGCGGTGTTGGTCATTCAGTTGACCTGTTTCATTGTAGAACTTAGCTTTTGCCCAGTTTTGGAACTCATAATCAGCAGCAATGGTTAAGCGATTATCGTAGGTGTAACTAAATCCTAATCCCCACTCCATTGGTGAATCAAAGCCGTTCTTGAGATCAATCGTATCTAAGGAGTAAGTCTCGGTCATGAAGTAATCGCCTTGCATAGTCAGTTTAGGTTCAAACGTAGCGCCCAGGACGATAGTATGTTTTTGGGCAAATGTATGGAAGAACTGTGCTCCTACTCTGGTGCGCCATGTATTGAATCTCATGTATCGTACAATCTCGCGAGGCGAAATGGTAGGATCGCTAAAAGACTCGGTTATGTAATTGGTTACATTGCCAAACGTATAATAGAAATTAGCACCGACAGCCACCCAATCCATGATATTGAAACTCAATCCGCCATAGACTTGACTTAATCCTCCTTCGCCACGATAGGTGATGTTGTAGTTATAATTACCGTATGCGGTTGTACCGGGCAGGCTGAATTTATAACCGACATTGGAATACGGATTGATACCGGCGGATAAGGCGATATGTTGTTTCCAGATGGGGAATTGTAGGTTCACATATTCCAATGTACCGTTAGGTACGTTCTTGGTGCCATTAACATCGTGGTAATTAGTCCATTCGATGCCGGCAGCTATATCAAGCATAAAACTGAGGCTATCGCATCCTGTGTACCCGGCAGGTTGAGCAGGGTTAATGGTTGTATTGGTGCGCATACCTGCACTAACGCCACCCATTGCGCGGAAAGAGGCTGGCTGGTTAGTGACCATTTCGCCGTATCCGAAGCGGGATGAGGGGGAAGAAGAGACCATCTGGGCAAATGCCATGGATGGTATCATAAATAATATATATAGGTATAGCTTCTTCATCGTTTATTATATTCCAGTATTTGATTCAACCCAATTAGCACCAAGTGTTTTTCGTAGCGCACGTTTTGGTCCACATGTCCTAAGACGTAGGGAGCATGACCTCCGGTTAAGAAGGTCGTGAAATGGGATGTACGTTCACTTAATGTACGTATATATCCTTTCAGTTCAAAAACCATGCCACGCAGCACACCGGCAGCAATAGCATCCCGTGTTTTCTGACCGTAGAGAGGAATCAGTTCCTGCTCATCCACCTCCACCAATGGCAGTTTTTTAGTCATTGTATGTAAGGAAGACAGACGCATTTTGAGTCCGGGAGCGATGTTTCCACCTAAGAAATGTCCTTCTGCGCTCACAAAGTCGTATGTAATGGCGCTGCCCATATCTACAATAAGCAAGTTATCGTTGGGACATAACGTAGCGGCACCTACTGCAGCAGCCAAGCGGTCCTGACCTAACGTCTCCGGCGTAACATAATCGTTGATGATGGGAACAGGCGTGAGGTGATCAAACAGCACAAATCGCTTACTGAGCCGATGCAGGGCATTCACCATACTGGACTCTAAGTTAACCACGGATGAGATGATACTGTTCTCAATGGGATAAAGCGTGAACAGCCGTTCAGCATCAACGGACGTGAAGGACTTGTATAAGAAGTTCTTCACCAGCTTACCTTCGGCATTAAACAATGCCACTTTGGTTCGCGAATTACCTTGGTCGATACATATATTCATCTCTTCGTCAATCAGTTTACGTTTGCGTTTACGTCAATCAGTTTGCGTTTACGTTAATTCACACCATTTGTGTATAGAGGAAGCGTTTGATGGAGCGTTTAGGCGTTTTCTCAAATTCGTGCGGATAGAGTTTGATTTTAGTTATTTGTTCGTACGATGCCAGTTGTTTATTCAGGTCCTTACGTATCTCTTCAATGGCTTGCGCCAGTTCATCTTGAGACAGGTGGTTTTGGTCAGCGGCCTTGAAGTCCGGATAGACGAGCGCCACCAGATGGTCCTCATGCTGCAGCACGATGGATTCGTTTACGTAGGGGAAGTTATTGAGTTTGGACTCAATCTCTTCGGGGTAGATATTCTGACCACTGGGTCCTAATAGCATCGTCTTATTGCGTCCTTTGATGAATAGATAGCCATCCTCGTCAATCGTTCCTAAGTCTCCTGTTTTGAGCCATCCGTCTTTAGTGAAAGTCTCTTTGGTAGCAGCGGCGTTTTTGTAGTAGCCTTTCATCACGTTTTCGCCACGAACGAGCACATTACCTATACCTTCGGCATTGGGTTTATCTATTTTTGCCTCCATGTAGCCTTCCAGCACCTTGCCGCATGAACCTGATTTGCCCCCCGGCCAGGGAGTCCAGGAGATCAGCGGAGCGCATTCGGTCATACCATATCCTACAGTTAATGGGAACTTGATACGATTCAGGAAAGCCTCTACTTCAGGGTTAAGTGGTGCACCGCCGATGATGAGTTGGTAGAACTCGCCGCCGAAGGCATCCACTAACTGCTGACGGATTTTAGTCAGCACCACTTCATCCAACAAGGGCACTTTTAGCACCCAACTGATTGGTGGTTTAGCTATTTGGGGAGCAATTTGTTGCTTGTATATCTTCTCTAATATGAGTGGCACGGACACAATCAGTGTCGGTTTAACTTCGTGGAAAGCCTGCAACAGGATTTTAGGAGCAGGAGTACGTCCGATGAAGTACGTATGTCCGCCGGCAGCTAAGCATCCTAAGAAATCCACGGCACAACCGTAAGCGTGCGCCAACGGCAGGAAAGCCACGTGGCGGCAGCCCGGGTAAACGAGTTTAGTGGAGAAGAAGAACTTAATATGGCATGCCAAGGCGTTACATGGCGTAACAACGCCCTTGGAGAATCCTGTTGTACCGCTTGTGTAGTTGATGGAAGCAACTTCGGAGTTCTTGCGGTCCTTATATACCACATCCTGCGCCGTCATGCCCTGAGGGAATTTCTTATTGTATTCCTTCATTGCCCAAGCCATGCTGATGTCCTTAGATTCCTTGATGGTGGTGGCAATCAGTTCATAGTTAGCTAAACTATATACGGCTTTGATGGACTCCATACTGGCCAAGTCCATTCCTTCCCAGATCGAGTCGGTGATAAAGAGCAGTTTACACTCGCTATGGTTGATGATATGCAGAGCATCGTCGGGCTTAAAGTCCTGGAGAATAGGCACGATGATAGCGCCGTAAGTAACCGTAGCCAGATAGGTCATTACCCAGTTGCAGTTATTGCGTCCCATGACGGCAATACGGTCGTCTTTATGCACACCCAGATGGTGGAAGAGGCGATGTAGTCGCCAAATCTGTTGGGCCATTTCGCCATAGGTTAACGTATTGGTTGTACCCCAATCCGTAATGGCTTCCAAGTCCCAATGCTCACGAAAAGAACGTTCGTATAGTTTTACGAAATTGTCTTCAGGAGAAGTTAGCATACTTATAAGCGATTAGCGTACTACGATGCTATCTACGATGTAGCGTGTATCGCCACGCCATGGCAGAGCACCTAAGTACTGTTTAGTGATAAGGGTCATTGGTTTGTCGGCGTTGTCTCGAATGGCTTGAGCCACGTTTTCATCCTCTACCGAGAACTTAAACTCATTGGACTGCATGCCTGCGCGAGTACCGGTTTGAATAAGTTTACCTTCGTATGTCTTGAAGATAAATCCTTCCTTTTTGAAGTAGTTGATGGTACCGGTATTATCTGCCGTAGCATAGATAAAGCAGAATTTGAAATACACAAAACCAGCCAATCCGACGAGCAAAATCAGCGTTAACCAAGTGATCACTTTACTTTTTGTAGTCATAATTAGTCACAATTATTCAAATTAGCGTGCAAAGATAATAAAAATTTTGCATATATGCAATATATAACAAGAAAAAAAGTGTTTTTATGACTAAAGTGGCTGATTTTTCTATTAAAAATCATAGCATTTTCTATCCGAAGTTGCCATTTTTGACATTAATTATAGTCGACACTCGGTCGACACTCACTCGACACTCGGTCGAGGGTCTCCTTCCCCTCTTTTTAACAACTCCCCCCTTATGTCCCCCTCTACTATTTTGATTACGAACTTTTTGAGCAAACATAACATCAATAGAGCAACTTTTTGCAAAATCTTACGAA
>JAGHTR010000161.1 GCA_018065205.1 Candidatus Colicola caccequi | reverse complement strand
TAATTAAAATTTGTGGCGACCTTCGTCAGCAACAGTCAGTTTCTTGCGACCGTGTGCACGACGAGCTGCAAGGACACGACGACCATTAGCAGTAGCCATTCTCTCCAAGAAACCGTGTTTATTGCGGCGCTTGCGTTGTGAAGGTTGGAATGTACGTTTCATATTCGTAATTTTTAATGATTAATCTATTTATTATCTCTCTTATCACCCCTTCCGAATTAGCCGTTCTACGGAAAAAGCGTGCAAATTTACAACAAAAATTTGAAATACGCAAATTTTAAGAGTAAAA
Source organism: Candidatus Colicola caccequi (assembly GCA_018065205.1). Taxonomy (GTDB): domain Bacteria; phylum Bacteroidota; class Bacteroidia; order Bacteroidales; family Paludibacteraceae; genus Colicola; species Colicola caccequi. The sequence goes on along the minus strand of JAGHTR010000161.1, from coordinate 4,487 downwards.
AATAAGATTTTTGTCTTATTATTGGTCATTTTGCGGTAGGATATGGGAGTTCACTCACCATAAACTACTGCAAAATCAACAATATGAGGCTTTCGCCTTTTGCTCAAAATTTGCGCATTTACTTAAAGACGCGAACTACACATTGGGGGGAATGCCGACACCGTCGGCAGGCAGCTTGCCCAAGTTACAACAAAACACACCATCCGGCGTCCGAAATTACAACACCCCCCCTTGCCCAAGTTACAACCTTAGTGATTCCTTAGTTAGTCGTCTGCCCTGCGTAGCCTAACCAAAGAGCCGAGGTCTCCCCCGGCTCTCAGTTTCTCGTCAACGTTCTCGTCAACGTCAATTCTTTACTTAAACACTGCGTAATAGGTTATCGGACCTGTTACCGTCTTATCCCCTGCCTCCGTAAATAAATCTGCAGGAGCCTGTGAGGGATGGAAATAACTGCTCTGGCTGGTCCAACCTACGAACTGCTTACCATTGCAATCGTCCGGAGTCGTATTTGGCATCTGCAATTGTTCTCCTTCATAATAGAGATATTGTGCACGCACGTCTGTTAATTCCTCTCCATCAGCCATCCAAGTCACTTTAATCGTACCTTCCGGTTTGGCTGCATCCTTTACTGTAATCGTATAAGTAGCTTGCGACTCCTCATATTCAGCCGTTTGCGCTACACGAGCCTTAATGACCGCTGTTCCGGTTGCCAAACCGGTCACTTGACCGGTCGATGCATCCACCTCAACTTTATCTGATGCATCTGACGAATAAGAAATCGTAGCACCTACCGCATTGGTTGTAACGGTTTGAGTATAGGTCTCGTTTACGCGCACCTCGGCAGTAGCAGAAGCAAAAGATGTAGTGGCTATCTTGCGACTAACGGTCACATTATACGATGCCGACGCAGGATTATATGTATCTGTGCCGGATACAGATGCCGTTATTTGTGCAGTTCCTACTTTGTGAGCAGTCACCTCTCCTGAATTAGTAACCGATGCCACTGTGGCATCTGTTGAACGATAGGTAACTGTACCATCCGAGGTATTGGTCAATGTATTCGTATAAACATCCCCTATCTTCATAGCTTTTGCTCCGTTGGCAAAACTAAAAGTCGGATCTACAGCCTCAGGTTTAACCTCTCCGGAACAATCGGATTGATAGAAAGTATATGACGGAGTTGAACCACCCGAATAAGTTACAGATAGATAACATACATACAACCGACTTTCAGATGTTGTTCCCTTGCATTGGATGGTTACTTCATCTGTACTCAAACCGGTCTTAGTGTACTTCTCATTCGCGCTTACACTCTGAGTTCCTCCATACGAGAACCCCAATGTGGTAGCCATAGAAGAAGTAATTGAGAACGATGTTATCGTATAACCATACTCCGCTTGCAACGTAATTGAACCGCCATTACCACTACCATTCTGATACAAACGAATCTCATTATTATTAATTTGTGGATCACTCGTACCACCATTTCGAGCAGTTGAATAAGAGATATGCTCATCTAAGTCGCCCGATGTTGATGAGAAGGAACTCTTTTCCACTTCACCGGATTGTGTCTCACCTCCCTTTTGCACCGCAAATACGGCGTAGTAGGTCTTTGCTCCATCTACCTCTGCTCCGTCTTGCACAAAGGTAGGAGCAGTCGTCTCGTTGCTATATGGATAATCGGCCGCAGCTATCCAACCTACAAACACCTTTCCATTGCTGCATGCCGCAGGTGAGGATGTTGGTAAGGCCAATGTCTCCCCTTCTCTCACAGATGTAGTCGTAAACGTAGCGTCGGCATTCTTCCATGTCTGCGTGTAATTTGCTAATGCCACTACCTCTAATTCATACGATGCTTCTGCAGCAGTGTAATAGGATGTCTCACTAACAGACGCCTTGATAGTAGTCGTTCCTACAGATACTGCCGTCACATTACCGGATTGATCCACAGTGGCGACACCTGTATTAGTACTCGAATAAACAGGAGTGCCGTAATTGCTGGTTGCTCTATTTACAATACCTCCGTTCTCTTTAATCGTTTGTTTACCGGTTTTCGCAAACGTAATAGTGGTCGTTTGTTTGCTTAAAGTACTCTTTTCAATATACAATTTCAATGAAGCCTGTGCACTGGTATATGTTCTAAAACGCGGAGAACTACTATTAAAATATAATTGATACGAGCCTCCCGCTTTTATTGTGGCAGACTTGCTAACCTCAATCGCTATCGTCCATGTCTTGCTAGCATAACTCAATGCATCTGCATTTCCTGATAACTGCTTGCTATTTTGGTCGGTCAGTGTCCATGCTCCGGTACTGCCTCCTAAACTAAATATAGATATCGTGCTCGTTGTCTTAGGAATCGTGATTTCGTTATTCACAACATCAAACCCTTCGCTTTCTGCACTTAAATAATTGGTATTCAGCATACCAGCCACATACGTCTGGGTAGTCTTTGTACCAACCATAATCACCTTCGCTCCGGCGCTCAACATAGCCACATCGGTTACTGGCACAAAAACATATTGATTATCCGGGTCTAATGTACCAAAAACATAAACAGCCACATCACCCGTCACGTTATTGATTACTAACTTACCGTCACTATAAGTATAATCGGTACCATACACTAAGGTAGCACCACCCATTTCCACCTCAAAGTTCTCAGCAGAATTCAATAAATAACCACCTTCAGGAGTAATAGACAATTCTAATCTTCCTCCTTTGGCAACTGTGCCTTCTTCGTCACCACTAATAATAGCATGCTCTAAAGCAACCGCATAAGACCAACGATTCTTAACCGCACTAGCCGTAATCGTGATGTTGTCACTGGCATCACCACTAATCGCTGTTCCCTTAATGGTTAGGAATGTATTGTTATTTTCCAATGTATAGTGTGTTCCACTCGTCAATGTGGTTGAACCCCTCTTTACACTCACGGTTGTAATATCATACGATGCATCTTGAGGGTCAATATTGGCCGTCAATGTCGTACCATTCGGCACACATGATTCACTTGGTCTAATCTCACAATTGGTTCCATTAGTCACCACATTATGGCAACTGGGACTTTCCATAAAAATGAACGAGACATTACCATTGGACTCAGTAATATTCAACAATGGATATTTGGAGAAGGGTGTATAACTGGTCTTATTCCTCGTTCCTGGGAATGGGTCAGAAGCGTTTCCTAACGGATAACTACCTCCTGCCGGAACAATTGTATAGCATTCGCTTCCTTCTCTATCATTTGGGGTATTATTCTGCCATCTAGAAGCATTATATGTTACTTTCCATACAATCATGCCATGACCGGGTAATTTCTTATCCCAACCTTGCTGTTGACGATTTTCGATGTAGTATTGTACACTGGTACTCGTGTATGCTGCTAACGTACCGGCATTGTTGATTTGATAAGCATCATTGTAACCCGTTGTAAGGGTTATATTGGCAGGGGCATTCAAAATCTTTGGTGTAGCCCAACCAAAGTAATATTTATCAAATATACTATAGTTAGGAGGACAGTTTCCATCTCCGTTATAGGAACCATAGTCCATAATAGACCATTCCCATGGGGTTTTAGGATCATCTCCATCATCATTCGTATCGTAGTAGTCCGGTAAACCCAATACGTGTCCAAATTCATGGCATAATGTACCTATACCACTTCTTTGACCACTTCCTTTCAATTCGGCTGAACAGGCATAGTTATTGATTGTTTTGCCATCTACTTTACATTGTGATGGATAAGAATAGGTTGTATTTCCCCAATATGCTGCCCCCTCAATACTCCAGTTATGAGGCCAAATTGTGTTGTCGTCGCCACCATCTGCTTGACCCTGACCGGCGTAAATCACATACACAAAATCCACCTCTCCATCGCGATCATTATCATACTGCGTAAAGTCCACACCAAAGTTGCTATCCGCTAACTTACAGGCCTCCACTATCATATCCCCGGGATATCGATCATCATCTTCACTCGTTGGCTGACCATAGTATGCATAATTATTAGTCAATGTCACCGGACCTATTACGTCAAACGTAGGAACATATTGTCCATTGGACTGGTCGCGGAAGTACTTTCTAACGGAACCAACAGCACCGTTATAAGTGTAGTTATCACCATTGGCTAATTCTGTCATGGCAGCTAAGGTATTTCCTGAAGCAAAGGATTTATCTTTGAAATTAACCAAAATAATCAATCCTTTCGGAGCCAAGTTATGATCTCCAGCACTTAAACGAGGTTTTCCGGATTTATACATCGGACTTGCCATACGACGTGCTGCCACCTGACTGCCTGTCGGAGCGGTACCTACTACTTCCCAGTAACCTTCGTCATTCTGCTTAACTTGATTACCATTCTCATCTACCCAATAGTGGTAGAATTCATCACCACGCAATTCTACTCGAATCGTCGTTCCATCCGGTTGGGTCTTAGTCTGCCAACCGCGTCTTGCCGGCACAGCCATCAGGCTCATCGCCATCGC
>JAGHTR010000213.1 GCA_018065205.1 Candidatus Colicola caccequi | reverse complement strand
AAAAATATACAATTATGAGTAAGATTATTGGAATTGACTTAGGAACAACAAACTCTTGTGTTGCTGTAATGGAAGGTAATGAGCCGATGGTGATTACCAACAGCGAAGGTAAACGTACCACTCCGTCCGTGATTGGTTTTGTAGAAGGCGGCGAGCGCAAAGTAGGTGATCCGGCTAAGCGTCAGGCTATTACGAACCCCACTAAGACGGTGAATAGTATTAAGCGTTTCATGGGTGAGAGTTACGATCATCTCAGTCAAGAGATCGCACGCGTTCCTTATAAAGTAGTAAAAGGAGACAATAACACGCCTCGCGTAGATATTGATGGTCGTTTATACACTCCACAGGAGATTAGTGCTATCATCCTGCAAAAGATGAAGAAGACCGCAGAGGACTATCTGGGTCAGGAAGTGACGGAAGCCGTTATCACGGTGCCTGCATACTTTAACGACAGTCAGCGTCAAGCTACTAAGGAGGCCGGTGAGATTGCAGGACTGAATGTACGTCGTATTGTGAACGAGCCCACGGCTGCTGCCTTGGCATACGGTTTAGACAAAGCCAATAAGGACTTGAAGATTGTGGTCTTTGACTGCGGTGGTGGTACGCACGATGTATCTATCTTGGAGTTAGGTGACGGTGTATTTGAAGTTAAGTCCACAGCCGGTGACACGCACCTGGGTGGTGATGACTTTGACCAACGCATCATCGAGTGGCTCGTTCAGGAGTTCAAGAACGAGAACGGCGGTGCTGACCTGAGCAAAGACCCAATGGCAATGCAACGTCTGAAAGAAGCAGCTGAGAAGGCTAAGATTGAGCTCAGCAATACCACTTCCACGGAGATTAACCTGCCGTACATCATGCCGGTAAATGGTGTGCCTGCACACTTGGTTAAGACGTTGAGTCGTCAGAAATTCGAGATGCTGGTGGATGACTTGATTAAGCGCACTATTGCTCCATGTGAGACATGCTTGACCAACGCACACCTGAGCAAGAGCGATATCGATGAGGTTATCTTGGTAGGTGGTTCAACCCGTATTCCTGCCATCCAAGAGGCCGTTAAGAATTTCTTCGGCAAGGAGCCCAACAAGAGCGTTAACCCGGACGAAGTAGTGGCAGTAGGTGCTGCTATCCAAGGTGGCGTATTGACCGGTGAAGTAAAGGATGTCTTGCTGCTGGATGTTACTCCGTTGAGTCTGGGTATCGAGACGATGGGTGGCGTGATGACTCGCATGATTGAGGCAAACACCACTATTCCTACTAAGAAACAGGAAGTGTTCACAACGGCTGTAGATAACCAACCGAGCGTAGAGATCAAGGTGCTGCAAGGTGAGCGTCCTATGGCTGCTCAGAACAAGCAGATTGGTATTTTCCACTTAGATGGTATCATGCCTGCTCGTCGCGGTGAGCCACAGATTGAGGTGACCTTTGATATTGATGCTAACGGTATCTTGAATGTAACCGCTAAGGACAAAGCAACCGGTAAGGAACAGAAGATTCGTATCGAGGCATCCAGCGGATTGAGCGATGAAGAGATCAAACGCATGAAGGCTGAAGCAGAGGCTAATGCCGAAGCAGATAAGAAAGCCAAAGAGCAAGTGGAGAAACTCAACAAGGCTGACGCTACTATCTTCCAAACCGAGAAACAACTGCAAGAGTTAGGCGACAAGATCCCTGCCGACAAGAAGGCACCTATCGAGGCTGCTCTCAAGAACTTGAAAGAGGCTTACGAGAAGAAAGATGCTGACTTATGCGAGAAGTACAACAACGAACTGATGACCGCTTTCCAGGCTGCCAGTCAAGAAATGTACAACGCCGCTAATGCACAGAACGCAGGTGCACAAGCAGGTGCGCAAGGTCCAACCAATAACGGCAATGACAAAGGCAATGCCGCTGAGGATGTAGATTTTGAAGAAGTGAAATAAACGTAAACGCAAACGTAAACGCAAACTGATTAACGTAAACGTAAACGCAAACGTAAACTGATTAACGTAAACGTAAACGAAAACGGTGCTTAGAGCACTCCAATAAGACGAAAGCCCGGCTGGAGACAGTCGGGCTTTTGGGTGTGAGTGTGGTGTTTGGTGTGCGGTGTATGGTGTGTGGTTAATAGACTAACCAGCGGAGGAACTTATCAGGATCGATAAGGAAGGCGCAGGGGTTGGAGATGGGTGTGCCATTGGCATCTAATTGGATGAAGAAAGGTTGCGCATTACTGCCAAACCGCTCCTGCTGAAGTCGACTATTCTCGATACCATCTTCTATCTCGTTAGCATCGGCATCCATTCGTGAATCCACATACAGCATGATATAGACGTAGTTCTGCATCCGTGCCTGCACCGAGTCATTGGACAGCACGTACTCTTCCATCTTACGGCAATTGACGCAACCGTAGCCGGTGAAGTTGATTAAGATAGGTTGATTGGTTTGTCGGGCGTATTGCAATCCTTCCTCGTAGTTATAGAAGACCGTCTTATCAGATAGTTGTGCAGGGGGCGCAAAGGCGGCTATTATCTTGACGGGTGCGCCCCATAATCCGGGAATGAGGTAGATAGTGAACAGCCATGAGACGATGGCGACCACCTTACCTACCCAACTGCGGCGAATCAGATAGATGCCTAATCCGGCAAAGCATATTATCCAAAGTGTTATAAAGAGCCATCGCGGCAATATACCCCATCCGTACGCCATATCGGCCACGCTGAGGAACTTGAGAGACAGAGCCAGTTCAAGGCACGCGAGCGTGACTTTAAAGCCTTGCATCCATTCTCCGGACTTAGGCAGTTGATTCATCCATTGCGGGAAGAGGGCAAAGAGTGTAAAGGGCAAGGCGAGCGCCACGGCAAAACCTAACATGCCGATGGTAGGTGCGAGTAACGAGTATGATGCTGCTTCCACGAGTAGCGTGCCGATGATAGGTCCTGTGCACGAGAAAGAGACAACCACGAGGGTAGTAGCCATGAGTAGGATGCTCCACCAACCCTTAGTGAGCCGTGCTTTCTTGTCGAGCGAAGTGGACCATGAAGCAGGCAGGGTTATTTCGAATAAGCCAAAGAAAGACAGGGCAAAGACCACCAAGATAGCGAAGAAGAAAAGGTTGACGATGGCATTGGTGGAGAGAGCATTGAGGGCTGATGCACCAAAGATGATGGTGATGAGCAAGCCTAAACCGACGTAGATAAGAACTATACTGAGTCCATACAGCAACGCATCGCGTACACCTCCGCCTTTCTTAAGGAAGAAAGAGACCGTCATAGGAATGATAGGCCATACACACGGTGTAAAGATGGCTAATAAGCCTGCCAATAGTCCCAATAAGAATAGACTGATAGTAGGTTCTACTCCCGTTCTACTCCCATTAAGGTCAGGTGAAGGTCCCTGCGTGTATAGGTATGTTTCCGGAGCGAGACATTGTTGGTCATCGCAGGCAGTAAAACGAATAGGCAGGATGCTGTCTTGGTGCATCGTGTATTGGTACGATTCGTTGTAGTCCTCCCCTATCATGGAATCGCCAATGGAGATAAGGGTCATGTGCCAACCCTGTTCAATAGAGGCAGTTAGGACCACACTATCGTTCACCTGTTGGGCGGACCAGGTGACAGGTTGCAAGAAAGAAAGGAGGATGAGTAGCCACATAGGTTATTCCATTTCGCATATATCGGACGGCATGCGCCAATCGCCACGAGGAGACAGACTCACGCAGCAGACTTTGGGTCCATCAGGCAGGCACGAACGTTTGAATTGCTGGCAATAGAAGCGATGCATGAAGATGCCCAACCAATGAGATATCTGTTCCTGGGTGTATTGGTCCTCAAACGCCACCGAAGCCATGTATGCAATCTTATCGCGAGAGAAGCCGTATCGGAGGAAGTAGTAGATGAAGAAGTCATGCAGTTCATACGGTCCCACCTGGTCCTCGGTTTTTTGGGCTATGTCGCCTTGTTCATCCAACGGCAACAGTTCAGGGGAGACAGGTGTATCCACTATATCGAGCAGCGTCTCGCGTGTTTCTTCGGCAAAGAGGTTCTCGGCTATGTAACGCACCATATAGCGCACAAGGGTCTTGGGCACTCCGGCGTTGAGTCCGTACATCGACATGTGGTCACCGCAGTAAGTAGCCCAACCTAAGGCCAATTCGCTCAGGTCGCCTGTGCCGACAACCAGTCCGTTATATTTATTTGCCAAGTCCATGAGGATGAGCGTACGAATACGTGCTTGTGCGTTTTCGTAGGTGACGTCATGGCGGTTGATATCGTGATCGATATCCTGCAGGTGTTGGGTAGTCACGTCCCTAATCGGAATCTCGTGAATGGATACACCTAATTCTTCCATCAGTTTGATGGCGTTATTATAGGTGCGATCGGACGTGCCGAAACCGGGCATGGTAACGCCTAAGATGCGTTGGCGTTCATAGCCTAACACATCGGCGGTTTGTGCAGCCACAAGCAGGGCTAATGTTGAGTCTAGTCCTCCTGATATACCGATTACAAGGGTCTGTGCGTGCGTATGTTCCCAACGCCGTGCCAAGCCACTTATTTGGATAGAGAGTACATCGCTGCAGTAAGCATCTTCGGTGCCTTTGCATGGCAGGAAAGGAGTCATTGAGAAACGACGATGCGTAGGTTCTGTCTCCCCTAATTCAGACTCAATAGGAGCCACATTGATCTTGCGATAATGACCATGTTGGTCCTTAGTGAAGTTGGTATTCCGTTGGCGGTCGGTCCGCAGACGCTCTATATCGATTTCGGAAATCACCATACTGCTATCTCGCATGAATCGGTCGCCCATCTCGAGCAGTTCGCCGTTCTCGGCTATGTAGGTAGAGCCGGAGAAGACGACGTCGGTAGTAGATTCGCCTACACCGGAGGAGGTATATATATATCCGCAGTGGACGCGTGCCGACTGCTGAGTAATCATATCGCGGCGGAAGGCATGCTTGCCGGTTACGCAGTTGCTACTACTGAGGTTAAAGATCAGTTCGGCACCTTGAATAGCCAGTTGGGTAGAAGGCGGGAGGGGACTCCATAAGTCCTCGCATACCTCTATACCAAAGCAATAAGCGCGGGTCATAAAGAGGAGGTCTATACCAAAGGGAACGTCCCCACCCCACAGTTCAACGGTAGGGATGCGGGGGTGACCATTGATTTCGCGTACCGCACGACCGCTGGTGAACCAACGTTTCTCGTAGAACTCGCCGGTATTAGGCAGGTTGATTTTGGGGACAACGCCCACTACTTCGCCATCGGTTAGTACGAACGCGCAGTTGAATAGGTTATTATCGACTTTAAGCGGGGCGCCGACTAAGACGATGATGGACTTACCACGAGTGAATTCACAAATTTGCTGCACGCCCTGCAGTGCGTTTTGCTGCAGTTGTTGCGTAAAGAACAAATCGGCACAGGTGTAACCGGTGACGGTCAGTTCGGGGAAGCAGAGCACTTCCACCCCTTCCTCGATGGCCTCCGTAATCTGTGATTTAATCTCTGCCACATTGGCATCTACATCAGCGACGTGGCACTTAGGAACCGCTGCCGCTACACGAACAAAACCGAAATTATTCTGCATAATGAGTTAATTTTGCGCAAAATTACTAAAAAAATGACAAATAAACAAATTTTTTTCAAAATTTATTTGTGTATTTCAAAAATTTGTTGTACTTTTGCAGTCGCTTTCGGAAGGAAGTATCATGGTGCTATCGTCTAGTGGCCTAGGACAACGGCCTCTCACGCCGTAAACCCCGGTTCGACTCCGGGTAGCACTACTGAAGAAAGGGAGTCTGTTATCAGTCTCCCTTTTTGCTTTATTAAAGGAGGATACAACTATGACACAAGAAGACAAGTATTTGCATCTGCTCAGCGAGAAGTTTCCGAACAAGAGCGCGGTGGTGAGTGAACTCATTAACCTGAAATCCATTTTGTCCCTACCTAAGGGGACGGAGCATTTTGTGAGCGACCTGCATGGGGCTTCCAGTGCCTTTATCCACATGGTTAAGAACGCCAGTGGTGTAGTTCGTCGTAAGGTAGATGATATCTATGCAGACACTTTATCTGAGGCAGACAAGCGTGCCTTATGTGCCCTTATCTACTATCCTGACGAGCGGATTGAGTTAGTGCGCAAAGGAGAGATAGAGGATGTAAAGGACCTAAATAGTTGGTATCGCACCCGATTGCATCAGGTAGTAGAAGTGGCTCGTGCGGTAACGGTTAAGTACACTCGTTCTAAAGTGCGTAAGATGCTGCCTAAACAGTTTGCTTATGTGATTGAAGAGTTGCTGCATGAAAACAGTATAGAGAAGGATCGTTCCAATTATTATAACGCCATTATTGATGCTATTATCGACACCGGCATGGCGGAGAAGATGTTGATTGAGATATCGTATCTTATTCACGCCTTAACAATTGATACATTCCATATAGTCGGCGATATTTTTGACCGCGGTCCCAAAGCCGAAAAGATCATGGAAGTATTGGCTACCATTCGCGATTACGATGTCCAATATGGTAATCATGATATCGAGTGGATGGGAGCAGCAGCCGGTAACCGTGCATTGATTGCAACGGTGTTGCGTATCAGTATTCGTTACGCTAATATTGAGACGTTAGAGGAAGGTTATGGTATTAACCTATTGCCTTTGGCTAACTTTGCGATGGAGACGTATGGCGAAGATCCCTGCACTATCTTCCAGACTCGTGACTTTGAGAATAATCCGCGCCTGACTCGTTCTGCGGGGTTGATGGCTAAGATGCACAAGGCCATTTCGATTATACAATTTAAGTTAGAGGGTCAGATTATCCAGCGTCATCCGGAATGGGAGATGAATGATCGGTTGTTGTTAGATAAGATTGATTTAACGAAAGGCACGATTACGATAGGCGATTCTACCTATCCGCTATTAGATACCAACCTGCCCACTATTCGTCCTGATTCACCGTATTCTTTAACGGAGGAGGAAGAAGAGTTGATGGTACAGTTAGAGCGCAGTTTCCGCAAGTCCGAGAAGTTACAACGTCATTTGCGTCAATTATACGATCACGGTTCACTTTTCCTGGTACGCAACGGATTCCTGCTGTATCACGCTGCTATTCCATTGAATGAAGACGGTACGTTTACCGAAGTTGATGTATGCGGCAAGCGTGTAAAGGGTCGCCAGTTAATGGAGCGGATTGATGAGGTTATTCGTGCCGCGTATTTCGGTCACGGCAAGGCTAAAGACAATGCGTTAGATTTCATGCTGTACTTATGGCAAGGTCCTAATTCGCCGTTGTACAACAAGGATAAGATGACCACTCTGGAGCGTTATCTGATTGAAGATAAGTCCACTTGGGAAGAGAAGAAGGGTGCTTATTATGAATTGGCCAATCGCAAGGATATATGTGAGATGATACTGACGGAGTTTGGTTTAAGTTCCGAGTCAGGTCGTATCGTAAACGGACATATCCCTGTTCGCACTTTAAAGGGCGAGAGTCCGATGCGTGCCGAAGGCAAACGTTTTGTGATTGATGGCGGTTTCTCTAAGCCGTATCAAGAAAAGACAGGCATAGCAGGGTACACGTTGATATATAACAGTCACGGTATTCAGTTAGTGGAGCACGAGTCATTTGAGAGTCGTCAGCAAGCTATTCTGCACGGCGCTGATATCCATAGCAGAACTTTATTGCAGGACTTTACGGACCATCGCATGCTAGTAGGCGACACCGACCGCGGCGCCGTTCTTAAAGAGCAAGTACGTGATTTAGAAAAGTTATTGGATGCTTACGAACGCGGAAGTATCCTGTAGTTCCCACTCTGTCATAGTAGCAACGTAAGGAATGAGCACATACGCTATCTTGCGGTGTGCTTCATAGTTGGGGTGGAAGTCCGCCCCAAGGTTACGTTCATCGTCATGGAAGAGATTGGCGAATAACGGACAGTAACTGACGTTCTTCATACCGCAGTTGCGCACTACTTTTTGTACGTAAGCAAAGATCTCGTCCCTATTTTTCTTGGTGCAGCATAGGATAGGATGGTCCTCTCCGTAGTTGGCTTTGATTTGTTTGAGCATCCGGATGTAGTTGCGTTCAAAATCCGTATAACTGGGTTTTTTGTTGGTTGAGAAATCGTTTCCTCCCAATAGGATGACTGTTATCTGCGGACGAAAGTCCGACATGGCTGTATCCCAACGCATATCGTCGGAACGGTCCATGTCGAATATTTGTGTATATCGTTCCGGCATATAGTATCCTGCGAACTTGCTATTGAAGTTCCGTGCCACCCCCATTCCGGAATGGGCTATGATGGTATAGTCGGCATTGAAATAGCGAGCCACAATGCTAGCGAAAGACTTAGCGGGTGTCTCTGTTTCAGGAGTAAAATGGTCCTCTTGCGTAGTATTTTCGGCTCCGTAACCACACGTGTAACTATCTCCGATGAACTCTATTTGACGCGGTTTAAGTTTAGGAGCCTGCATGAAGTGACCATCCGTTAAGAAATGTCTAAAGATAGTACAACCATGTTCTCCTTCGGTGCGTTTATACAACGTCAGGGTATGGGTCGTGTCGGATGGTAGATTAAGTGCGATAGTCGTATCGCCGGTGATGGTAAGTACGCTATCGGGCGTAGCGGCTATGTCTCGGTCAACATAGAGGTTATAGTAATTGCGTCCGGTGTCACTCACACATATCGCTAATTGTTTGCCATAGAAACTTACTCGCAAGTAGGCGCCGGTCCAATCCATACAAACAGCGGTATCGCGCACCAGTGTGCGTCCCACGTATGTTATACTATCGGAACACGCCTGCATGTACTGTTGTGCGCAGGCGCATACGCCTACGCACGTCAGTAAACATCCTATGAATAAACGTTTGAGCATTATTCAAAAGCCCCCATTTGTAGCATACCTACCTCTTTAGGAGTGAGGAAACGGTACTTACCACGAGGTACGTTTTTCTTAGTTAATCCGGCAAAACTGACGCGGTCGAGTTGCATGACGCGGTAGCCTATTTTCTCAAACAGACGTCTAACAACGCGGTTCTGACCGCTATGAATCTCCAATCCGATATGGATGCGATCGTCCTTAGGGAACTCCAATGCATCGGGAATGATTTTCTCGTTATCTAAAGTTATACCTTTGCGCAGTATATCTTCATCCACTTCGTCCAAGTCGCGGTCTAAAGTGGCGGCATATATTTTCTTTTTGCCGAACTTAGGGTGCGTGAGTTTCTCGGCCAGGTCACCATCATTAGTGAGTAGCAGCACGCCGGTGGTGTTGCGGTCCAGACGGCCGACAGGATAAATACGCTCCGCGCACGCGTTACGCACGATATCTAATACGGTATTGCGTTCCTGAGGATCGTCAGTAGTAGTAACGGTATTCTTAGGTTTATTGAGCAGGATATACACTTTGCGTTCACGACGCACAGGCTGATCATGGAACATGACATGGTCGGTAGGCAGCACTTTAGCGCCTAAGTTATCTACGGTTTGTCCGTTCACGGTAACTACTCCGGCTAAGATAAAGTCGTCGGCTTCGCGGCGAGAGCATATACCGGCATTCGCCAGGTATTTATTGAGTCGGATAGGTTGTGTAGGATCCTCAAATTTCTCTTTGTATTCAAAACGTTTCTTTTGGGTATAGGTACTGGCATTGCGTTGGAAGCGCGGTTTGAAGGAACGTCTTTGTTCGTTATTGTCGCGATTAAATCCGCTATGCTCGCGACGAGGTTCAACTCGTTCCGGTTGTCCATCGGCAGGACGTGAGAAGCGAGCGCGTGGGCGGCGTTGTCCGTCACGTGCAGGAGTGAATTGACTAAAGCGGGGACGATTAGATTGGTTTGGGTTTTGATCTTTATTGTACATAATCAAACAGTTTAAAGGTTGTAGGTTAGGAATAATGGATGATATAGGCTCCGGAACCCCGGAGCCTATATTGGATGTCACTATGCTTAAGCTTCAGCAGCTTTTTCGATAGCGAGTTTACCACGATAGTAACCGCAACTTGGGCAAACAGTGTGGTAAATGTAATGAGCACCGCAGTTGGGGCAGATAGCCAATGCCGGCATAACGGCAACGTCATGGGTACGACGTTTGGCTTGTCTGGTGTGCGATTGTCTTCGTTTTGGATGTGCCATAACTTATTTGTTTTAAAAATTGTTTTTTAATTTAGTTTACGTTTACGTTTGCGTTAACGTTATTATAGTATTTCGGGGTCTTCCGGAGGGCAGCAGAGGTGGCTTTGGAGAAGTGCATCCATTTCAGGATTGCAGCCACCCGGTTGGTGACAGTGCACCAAGGGAAGATTTACTACTATCAGTTCGTATGCGAGCCAGTTGAGGTCCAGCGACCGAGCATCCGACTCTATTTCCATGTCATCGTCCTCACAGACCGATATATCCATGCTCTCTAAGCAGCGATCACATGTAACTTGCACCACGCCATCTACCCAAACATGGAGAGAGAGAGTAGTTGCGCGCAAGTCTAATTCTGCCTTTACAGCCACTTTACCGCCTAATAACTCGGTCTTTTCAATGTTATTGAAATACGCGTTATCCAGTGAAAATTCATAGGAATGACGGCCCAGTTCCAACTTATCTAATTCGATAATGTTTTCCATAAAGCGCAAAATCGGCTGCAAAGATACTGCTTTTTTTTGACATGTGCAAATTTTTTTTTGCATTTTTTACTCATTTCTGATTAAAAATGTCTCTTAAACCAAATTTCAAGTAAAGGATCTGCAAAATAGATACCTGCATCTGTAATTTCGATTAGTTCCAAATTTTGTAACGCTTTTTTGAGACGATTGATATTACTATAAGATCCCAATTGATAAGACTCCCTATTTTCTGCTGTCGCAAAGTCTTTATGTAATCCATCTGCAATGGCGCGTAGGAAATTAACTTGATATGTGGTCAGGTGTTCTGTTTGTATGGCAAACGCTCGCACTCTTGTTTTCTACCAATAAAATTGGTGCTATTTACAGCCTTACCAAACACAAAAGGTCTTTCCATAATTAGTTTATTTACAATCAATTAACTCCCTTACTACCTTGTGTCACACAACATTGTGTCACACAACATTGTGTTATTCGACTGCAAAGGTACACTTTTTTTTTGCATATATGCAAATAAAAATGGCAATTTCTTCATAAAGTTGCCATTTTGGACGCAATCTGGGCCGCGTCTAAAGTTCCGTAGCATCTCCGTAGCATGTACTGACCTACTAAGGGGCACGTAACCCCCGCCGTCTGCCTGCGTATTTCGCTCCAAAAGCAGCACGCATCGCACGCTGACGCTCACTCTGTTTGGTTGGTTTCCTTTGAATGATACACTTGCCTCTGTACATACGTACGTACGCATTATCGTCCGATGTTAACGTTCCATGAACCGCACTAAACGGATAT
>JAGHTR010000041.1 GCA_018065205.1 Candidatus Colicola caccequi | reverse complement strand
ATTTGCAAATATCGTTTTTTTTTAGTAATTTTGTGCCCTGTTTAAAATGCGGTAATAGACGATGTTACAGACTAATGACATTCAATCATTGTATTTCCTTGGTATAGGCGGCATAGGTATGTCGGCTTTGGCGCGTTATTTCAAGCATTTAGGGTATGACGTACAGGGCTATGACCGCACCCCTTCCCCATTGACCAAAGAGTTGGAGCAAGAGGGTATCGGTGTGCAATACGACGATACCACTCTATTTTTGGAGTGCTCTAAGCACCCTTCGTCTATTCATCCTGCTCACACCTTGGTCGTGCGTACTCCTGCGGTGCCTGAAGATCAGCCTATTTACACATACTTTAGGGAGCATGGTTATACTATTTTGAAGCGTTCCGAGGTATTGGGATTGGTGACTAAGCAGAAGAAAGCACTCTGCGTAGCCGGTACGCACGGTAAGACCACTACCAGCACCATTCTGGCGCATATTATGCACGAGAGCCATTTAGGCACCAATGCCTTCTTAGGGGGCATTAGCAATAACTATGGCAGTAACCTGCTGATTGATGCCAATAGCGACTTTGTGGTCGTGGAGGCGGACGAGTATGACCGCAGTTTTCATCACTTGAGTCCTTATATGTCCGTGATTACAAGTATTGACCCTGACCACTTGGATATATATGGTACGGGCGATGAGTACCAAAAGGGATTTGATATCTATGCCGGACTGGTGCAAGAGGCTGTTTTGCTGAAGGCCACCTACCAACTGCATCCGGTCGGACCCCATGCTCCACGTATTTACACCTATGTAGGTGTAGCCGGTGAATATGGCAATGTGTCCGCTGATTTCTATGCCGAGAACGTGATTGTGGAGGACGGTAACCTATGGTTTGACTTTGTAGGTCCGAGTATGCGCATTCGTCATATTCAGTTAGGTGTGCCCGTGTGGGTGAATATAGAAAACAGTGTAGCCGCTATGGCGTTAGCGTGGCTGAATGGTGCTACCGAGGATGAGATTCGTCGGGGCGTAGAGAGTTACAATGGTGTTTATCGCCGTTTTAATATCCATGTCAAGACGCCGACTATCACGTATGTGGACGATTATGCGCACCATCCCACCGAGTTGAATGCTTCTATTCAGTCGATTCGCAAACTCTATCCGGAGCGGCATTTCATTGTGGTCTTCCAGCCGCATCTATACACACGTACGCGCGACTTTTCCGCAGGGTTTAAGCAGGTACTCAATCAGTCGGACGAACTTATCCTGCTGCCTATCTACCCTGCTCGCGAACTGCCTATACCCGGTGTGGTAAGCGAGATACTGATGACCGGCAATCAGAACCGAAACGAATGTGTGGTAGAGAAAAAAGACCTTGTAGCCTATCTGGACCGACGCATCCGGGATTTGAATAAACCTGTTGTGGTGCTGACCTTAGGTGCCGGAGATATAGACCGGTTAGTGCCTGCCATAGCCGAACAGTTATCTAAATAACAGAGACTTGAAAAACCTTTGGAAACATATTATCTGCACTCTATGCGCCCTGGTTATCATGGCGTATATGGTCTTTGGTATCATCATGGGGCAGCAAAACACGCCTGTGACGGTTTGTCCCAAGTTACAGATTGATATATTGGATATCGACGAGCGGCAGTACCTGACGGAGGATGAGTTGAAGGACCAACTATGGCTAAAGAACCTCTACCCTGTTAAGCAAAAACTGACGGACATCTCGTTGCAGTCGATCGAGGACCTGGCGCTTAAGCATCCTATGGTGCGGACGGCAGAGTGCTACACGACTTGCGATGGTGCAGTACATATCGACCTCACCCAACGTATTCCGTTGCTGCGTGTCGTGGCGCAAGACGGGCAGTATTACATAGATACGGACCGCAAGAAAATGCCTGTTCGTCCCAGCATCAAGACGTCGGTGTTGATTGCAACCGGCAATGTAGGTCCACGAATGGCTGCCAATGAACTGAGTGACTTTGCGGAGTGGCTGCAAGAATCCGATTATTGGTATCAGCGCATCAGTTACGTAAAAGTAACTAATCCCAAGTCCATTCAGGTCATGCAGCGCGACAGTGCCGCCACGATTCTATTAGGCGATATGAATAATTACCAACCTAAACTGAATAAACTGCAAAAATGGTATCAAGGCATCCAAGGCGTAGATATCAATATCTATCGTCAGTTGGATGTGCGATATAAAGGACAAGTGATAGGAATAAAAGCAAATGCTAAACCATAGATATGCCCAAAAAGAATAATAAAAAACAATTAGCCGACTCTTTGCCCCTTGTTGCCATTGACTTAGGCAGCAATTCGGTGCGTGCCATGGCCGCCGAAAAGATTGGTCCGGACATGTTGCATGTCTTGGGCTATGAAGAGAGTCAACGTTATCCGTGCGTAGATCGCGGATTAATCGTGCAGACATCCAGTGCAGGCTATATGATTAGCGAAATCCTTAATCTGCTGGCTAACCGCGTAGGAGTGGAGCGTCTGCCTGCCGCCTTTGTGCTATTAGGTGGCGCTAGTATGCAGGTCGTGCCGGTCTATTCCAAACGCGATTTGGGTTTGAAACGTTCTGTTCCTACCAGCGTGTTGGAATCTATGCGGGACGAATGTAAGCGCAAGATTGAGGAGCATAACCCCAATGTAGCGGTGTTGGATCTGATTCCTGCTTATTTTGTTGTGGACGGTCAAGAGCAGGAGGAAGAGCCCTCCCCTACCCAACGTGCCACTCTTATCGAGGCCCATTTCTCGGCTATCGTAGGTAAGAAAGAGTTGGTGGATAAGGTGCATGCCGGTTTTGATCGCGGAGGTCGTACCATTGAACATACTTTTACTCGTCCCGAGGCGTTGCTGTCGGCTTTTGCCTTTGAGGATCCTTCGGTCCTAACCGACGGTTGTGCCGTATTAGATATGGGAGCGCAGACCACGACCCTGTCTATTTATAAGGGCACCGAGTACCTGCTCATTAAGGTGATTCAGAAAGGTGGTTATCATATTACACGTTTGATTGAGCAACAAGGTATATCCTTTGATAATGCCGAAACGGTTAAACGCCAATATGGCTTTGCGGCACCTAATCTAATTGATAAGAACTATACCATCCAGATTCCCGGTTCGCCTGAGATTAACGGCGTATGGAAGACCTCCAGCGAAGAACTGGCAACCCTTATCAAACAGGGTTTGGACGAGATGGTTAATCCGCTGATGAATATCCTGAACGAGTACAGCGAACGTATTCGCTGCTTGTACATCACGGGTGGCGCCAGTATGCTGCAAGGCATGCCGGAGTACCTGAGCGAAAAGACCTCCGTTGAGATTATGTATGGCAGTCATGCGGGATTGCTGGACCGCCGCACGCCGGATGAGTTCTGCTCCCCAGCCTACGCCAGCTTGGTAGGTGCGCTCATTATGGGTAGCGATTACCGCGATGCACATCCGGGACAGTTGCTGGAGCAACCTAAACTGAATAAGATAGGCCAAACATTTGGTCAAACACTTGTTGAACTTTTTACCGATCAATAGATATGACAGACGATTTGCTTCCTTTAGAAATTGACATCAAAGAAGACTCCATCATCAAAGTGATGGGTGTAGGTGGAGGCGGATGTAATGCCGTTAATCACATGTATCAACGTGGCATTGAGGGAGTTACCTTCCTGGTATGTAACACCGATAAGCAGGCCCTTGGTCGCTGCTCCGTTCCGGCTAAGTTGCAACTCGGTCCGGGTTTAGGTGCCGGAGGTAATCCTGAGAAAGCCGCCAAGTATGCTGACGAGAGTCGTGAGCGCATCAAGGAAGCCTTGGATGACGGCACTCAGATGCTGTTCCTTGCTGCCGGTATGGGTGGAGGAACAGGTACCGGTGCAACGTCTATTGTGGCGGAGGTAGCGCAGAAAATGGGCATATTGACGGTGGGTATCGTCACTATTCCTTTTGCCTTTGAGGGTAAACCTAAGATTCGCAAGGCGCTAACCGGCGTAGCTACATTAGCCGAGCATGTGGATGCTATCTTAGTGTTCAATAACGAAAAACTCACTCAGATATACCCTGATTTAGATTTGCTCAATGCGTTCAGCAAGTCTAATGATGTCGTGGGCAATGCCGCCAAGTCGATTGCCGAAATCATCACTATTCCCGGTTATATCAATACGGACTTCGCCGATGTCTATGCCACTCTTAAGGACGGTCATGTGGCGATTATGAATGTAGGTCAGGCAAGTGGAGATCAGCGAATTACGGATGCTATCCAAAATGCCCTACATTCGCCGTTGGTTAATACCAATGATGTACATGGCGCTAAGCGCGTACTTATGCAGTTCTACTGCTCTACCGAGCATGCTATCCAGACTCAAGAGACGGACCAAATTCATCGTTTCGTGCAGGAAGTGGGCGAAGAGGTGGATGTACAATGGGGTATCTCGTTGGATGAGACATTAGGGGAAGATGTACGTGTTACGTTGATTGCTACGGGTTATGAGGTAAGTGATATTCCGTCCCTGCAAGAGAAAGAAGGTCAGCCGACTGTGGAGGAGGCGATTAAAGCCAATTACGATAACCTGCCCACACATACTCCTGCTCCCGAGCAGCCTAAGGAAGACGAGCCTAAGCAAGAGATTGAACTGCAAGTCGAACTTGAGCCGGAGAAAGAGGAAGAAAAACAGTCCTCGTCAACGTCCTCGTCAGAGTTAGCATCCTCCGACTCTATCGTCATTACGTTGGATGAGATTCAAACGGACGAGCAGGAACCTGCTGTATCTGCGGTAGCGTCACCATCGGCATCCGAGCAGCCTCGCCGCGTTTTTGGCAATTGGATGCGCACAAGACGATAATAGATTGACGTGGACAAGAACTAATTAACGTAAACGCAAACGCAGATCGGGGCGCGTCTGAAGTTCCGTAGCATCTCCGTAGCATGTACTGACCTACTAAGCCTAACACAAAGCCCGCGGAAAGCAAGGATTTTGGCTGGTTTGGGTGGGGACACCATGCCTCTCCTCATCGGTGTTACCACCTCTTCGGAGACGATAAAATCGCCTGAGCGAGAAATGAGAAACAAGAACTGATTGACGTAAACGTAAACTCTGACTAATGTGGCAGGAGTTGTTCTAAGGCGCGGAGAGTCAAGCGACTGAAAGCATAGTCATCCAAATCGCCTAATCGTACGACACGAGTGTCGGGAAGGGTGGGTAACTGTTGCACCCGATGCACCGAAAAAATAGCATGCAGTCGCTGGTGACTGAGTTGATGCGTCAGCACAAGACCATGCCTCGTACTCTCTTGCTCAAAACGAGCCGCATCCACTTCTTCCAAAGGAAATTCCCATAAATGGCGCCAGATATCATTCCCCTGCCGCTGATGGATAAGTGTTTGATGATCACTTAGATAAATAGAATACAAGAAGTACCGGTCACGCACCTTGGGACGGGGTTTGCGTACAGGCAGCAAATCGACCGTATTATGCCGATAAGCCTCGCAGAAAATCTGCAACGGACAATGCTCACAATCCGGATGCTGCGGCACGCAGTACAACGCACCAAATTCCATAATCGCCGAATTGAATAACCGCGGATGTTCGCGGTCCAATAACTCCTCCGCTACCTGATGAAAATGCTTCTTGCCGGCACTAGTGTCAAAAGCCATTTCGCAGTCGGTAAGACGAGCCAAAACACGATATACATTGCCGTCCAAAGCAGGGTGGGGCAGGTTATACGCAAAACTGGCAATCGCTCCGGCCGTATAGTCGCCAATACCTGCCATCTGCCGTAACCCTTCGTACGTGCGAGGCATCTCACTTACCTGATGTGACGCCTTATAGATATTGCGGGCACGCGAGTAATAACCTAAGCCCTGCCATAAACGCAAAACCTCATCTTCCTCCGCTGCGGCTAAGGACGCTAAGGTGGGAAAACGGTCTATGAACCGAAGGTAATAATCCATACCTTGATCTACCCGCGTCTGCTGCAAAATAATCTCCGAAATCCAAATGCAATATGGATCTTGAGTCTCACGCCACGGCAGGATACGATGATGGCACTCGTACCAATCGGCTAATTGACTATAAAAAATTTCTTTTTTCATTGAAATCGACTGCAAAATTACAAAAAAATATTGAAAAAATGAATTTTTTTTGCTCAAAATTTGCACGTATGCGAAATTTTACGTAACTTTGCACCCTAATTCGTCGAAAAAGAGAAATAAACACTATTGGTATATGACAAAAGCAGATCTTGTTAATCAAATCGCATTCCAGACTGGTTACGATAAAAGTACCATTCTCAATGTCGTAGAAGCTGCCATCCTAAATGTTAAAAAATCGGTTGCTATGGGGGATAATGTGTACCTCCGTGGATTTGGTAGTTTTATTGTTAAAACGCGTGCCGAAAAATATGCTCGTAATGTGTCGGCTCATAAGTCTATCTTGGTGCCTGAACATAAAATTGCCGGTTTTAGACCATCTAAACAGTTTAACGAACTGGTAAACAATAAATAAGAAATAATTATTCACTCTATAAATTTTTACTATTATGCCAAACGGAAAGAAGCATAAGAGACATAAGATGTCTACGCACAAACGTAAGAAACGTTTGCGTAAGAATCGTCATAAGCATAAGTAAACCTTACGCTTGGCGATAAGTTAAACTGGCTTTGTGGCGTAAACTATCTTGGGCGCAAGGTGGCTGCTACAAGGCCTTATTTTATTTAATGAAAGTATGAAAAGCGAACTGATTGTAGACGTACAACCGGAGGAGATAACCATTGCGCTAACCGAGGATAACCGCTTGCAGGAAATCAATCGGGAAAAAAGAGACCAAGATAACTTCAGCGTAGGAAATATCTACTACGGCCGAGTTAAAAAAGTAATGCCCGCGCTCAATGCTGTCTTCGTGGATGTAGGTCATGAAAAAGAAGCTTTTCTGCACTATCTGGATTTAGGTTCAGAGTTTCTAACACTACGTGAATACACAACCAAGGCTGTCAGCGACCGTCGCAAAGTACCTGCCCTCACTGCCGTTAAACGGCAACCCGAAGTAGGAAAAGAAGGACAAATAGCTGACATACTTAAAGTGGGTGATTTACTGCTTACACAAGTGATTAAGGAACCTATCAATACCAAAGGTCCTCGGCTAACTGCCGAACTGAGTATTGCCGGTCGTAACATGGTCTTAATACCATTCGCCGATAAGGTTATGGTGAGCAGCAAAATTAAGAAAGAAAGTGAACGCAGTCGCTTAAAACAACTTATCCAATCTATCAAACCGCAGGGATTCGGCGTCATCGTACGAACACTCGCCGAAGATAAACGCGTGATGGAACTGGATAATGAACTTAAACTGCTTGTTAAACGATGGGAGGAAACAATCCGTACCTTGCAACAACCTAAACAAAAAGGCGCAGTGGACGGAAAACATGATCTGGATGTACGACTGATAACGGCGGAACTGGGACGAACAATCGGTATTATACGCGATATGTTCACACCCGATTTCAATTCCATTCAAGTCAATGATGAAGCCGTCTATAACGAAATCCGTCAGTACATTGAAATGATCGCTCCGCAATCGGTCAAGATTATCCGCCAGTATAAAGGCAAACAACCTATTTTTGATAAGTACGACATCACTCGTCAGATGAAGACGGGACTTGGACGTACGGTTGGTTTTAAGAATGGTGGGTACTTGGTTATTGACCGCACAGAAGCCCTCTTTGCTATCGATGTCAATTCCGGCAGTAAGAAACTCTACGACGATCAAGAAGAAAATGCCTTTCAGTACAACATGTTAGCCGCAGACGAAATCGTTCATCAACTCCGATTACGCGATATAGGCGGTATCATCATCATCGACTTTATCGATATGGATACCAAGGAGCATAACGACCAACTCTATGAACACATGCGTGAACTGATGGAGCATGACCGAGCTAAGCACAATGTGCTGCCACTCAGTAAATTTGGTTTGATGCAAATCACTCGCCAACGTGTGCGCCCCGCGGTGGAAGTGAATGTGATGGAAGTGTGCCCAACGTGTATGGGAAAAGGTAAAATCCAACCTTCGTTGCTGTTTACCGACCAACTGGAGGAAGAGATTGCCCACGAAGTCCAAGAACATGGCAAGAACCTTATTTTATATGTGCACCCGTATATATACGCGTATGCGTGTCGCGGATGGATACATAGCCTGAAAAACCAGTGGCGCCGACGCTATGGTATTCGCTTAATGGAAGACCAAAGTTTAGGCATGCTGCAAACTCGGTTTAGTCAGAAAAGTTGATAAGTAG
>JAGHTR010000193.1 GCA_018065205.1 Candidatus Colicola caccequi | reverse complement strand
AATAATAGCCTAATCCCAAATGCGTCATAGAGGACGCATATAATCATAAGTGTTAAGCGTTGCTTAGTCGTGAGACTGGGCAACGTATTTTTTTTGTGCTCCAATTGTCTCAAACAACCGAATTTCATTGCAAATCCCAAAAATTCTTTGTAATTTCCTTCGTAAATTCCAGTAGAATTTTGATTAAAATAGCAAATAAAAACAAGCTTTTCTTGCATATTCCAAAAATTCTTTGTACCTTTGCAGCATAAAATAAAAGATATGAACGAACAAAACGAAATAGTATTATATCAAACCGCAGACGGAAAAGTAAAACTTGATGTACAGATGCATGACGAGTCTATGTGGCTTACACAAGAGCAGATGGCCGAATTATTCCAACGGGATAAGTCGGTTATTACAAGACACATTAACAATATTTATGCAGAAGGAGAATTAGAACAAGAAAGTACAAGTGCAAAAAATGCATTTGTACCGAGTACGCGCTCTCGGTCTTATGAAATTACAACCTACAATTTGGATGTAATCATTTCGGTTGGATATAGAGTACATTCCATTCAGGGTACGCGTTTTCGTCAATGGGCGACGCAGCGGCTAAAAGAATATATAATACGAGGATACTCAATAGATGTAGAACGTCTAAAAGGTAACGGAGGAGGAACGTATTGGTATGACCTGTTGAATACTATTAAAGATATTCGGTCATCAGAAAAGGTATTGTATCGCCAAGTTTTAGATCTCTATGCCACGAGTGTGGATTATAATGCCTCAGATGAAGAAACACATTTATTTTTCAAGATAGTTCAAAACAAATTGCATTATGCTACACATGGTCAAACTGCTGCTGAGGTGATTTATTCTCGCGCAGATGGTGATAAAGAATTTATGGGGTTGACTACCTTTAGAGGGACACATCCCACTTTAGCAGATGTTACAGTAGCCAAGAATTATCTCAATGAAGAAGAACTGAAGAAACTGAACAATATGGTCTCCAGCTTCTTTGACATGGCGGAAAACCAAGCGTTGGATCATATTCCCATGACGATGCATGATTATCGTGTGCTCTTAGACAATATTTTAAAGGCGGGGCATCGTCCTATTTTAGAGGGAGCCGGCTCTGTTTCTGCTGACCAAGCGCGAGAGAAAGCCATTGCTGAATATCGTAAATATCAAGTGCGTGAACTATCGCAAGTAGAACGTGATTATATTTCTGCTTTGGAAAAAGAAACAAAACAGATAAAGAAATAACCCTTCGCAGCCCCTCCTAAGACATATAAATCGTGATTAAAACGTCTATCTACATAAAAATAGATAGGCGATTTTTATTAGAAATCCATTTTTATTTGCAAATATCAAAAAAAAAATGTAATTTTGCAGCGAAATGTAAAAAAATAACTGATCATACAAACGGAGAAAGCCGAAAATCCGAAGTAGAGTAGGCATAAATGCTAAATCAATATTTTTATGGCAGATCTTAAATCCGGCCTTGTTTTAGGCACAAATGAAAAACTCGTTATGGAGTTAGAAGCCGAATTGTGGGCTACTAGTTC
>JAGHTR010000085.1 GCA_018065205.1 Candidatus Colicola caccequi | reverse complement strand
TGTACTTGGTTGCTGTGAGCCTTATGCTGTGGGTTATCCCCGGAGCATGGAACATCATTGATTCGGGCTATGCTGATTTGCGAGGTATGTTCGAAATGAGTCCTTGGCTCATGATGTTATTATGTCCTGCACTTACCATGCGCCTCTTTGCCGAAGAACGGCAGAGAGGTACATGGGATTTGCTGCTTAGCAAGAAAGTATCGGTAGCAAGAATGGTTTTAGGCAAATACTTCGCCGCCTGGACGCTGACTTTATTGGCTATCCTGCCTTGTATAGTTCACTATGTTGTACTTTACCAATTGGCTGAACCAATAGGCAACGTAGATGGCGGTCAGTTTGCAGGTAGTCTAATCGGATTATGCCTTATTAGCATGGTCTTTATTGCATTAGGCCTACTGATGTCTTGTCTGACTAACAACCAAATAGTGGCATACATCCTGGGCGTTGTACTATGTTTCACGATGTATTGGATAACAATCCAAGACCATTATCGCAGCATCAGTCGCGGTGTATTAGATATTCGCGACGTAGGTTGGCTCCTGCTTATAACAATAGTGGCTATATCCGCCACCATTCTACTATCTAACAGGATTGGGCGTAAGTAAGGGCAAACAAGCGCATCTGTTGTAACATGGCATTTAAGCCATTGGTGCGCGTAGGAGACAAATGCTCCCTAAGTTGTATATCGTCGATGAAGTGTAAATCTGCATCGACGATTTCTTTTGGTGTGTGATGCGATAATACTCTAATCAACAAGGCTACAATACCTTTGACGAGAATAGCATCACTATCGCCATGGTAGATAACCTCTCCATTGGCGTACTCACATGTAAACCATACCCTGGACTGACAACCATCAATCAGGTTTTTGTCGGTTTTATCTGCTTCAGGAAAGGGCTCTAACCCATTGCCGTATTCAATTAGTAATGAATAACGATCCATCCAGTCATCAAAACTGGTGAACTCGTCGATTATTTCGTCTTGTATTTCAGCAATTGACATATTTGTTCTGCTATTATTTGGTCTGCCTCAGGAATGAATCCGGGGGCTTGTATAGTGTAGTCGGCTTGTAAATAGTAAGGTTCGCGGGCTTGTAATTGAGGTGTGATAAAGTCAATCAACTCCTCTCTTGTGCGTCCTTGTAATACGGGACGTGTACTTAAATCGGTCAGCATAAGACGGCTTGCCAAGTCTTCTGCTGTCCATTGAATATAAACGGATGTACCTAATTCATGTAGGCATTCCATATTATCTGCATAGCAAGGATAACCGCCACCTGTCGCATATACTACATGCGAATAAGGCGACATGTCGGCAATGTCCTCCAATACGTATTTCTCCTTAATTCGGAAAGCATCAATGCCATATTCGCGAATATAATCGCCAGGAGTCTTGCCATGTACGGCTAAAAAAGCATCATCTAAGTCCACAAATCGCCATCCGAGCGTGTCGGCTAAGTGTCGACCGACTGTCGACTTACCTGCGGCCATATAACCAATCAGGTATAGTGGACCTTCTATATGAATACCTTCAGCCATACTACTTGCCCTCTTCATCTAACATTTGAGGAGTGTTATCTTTCCAACGCAGTTGTTGATCCTCAAAGTATGCCTCTGGAAAAACCCAATTAGGATTAGGACTCGTAACGGTTCTAATCAGCGTCCACTCCTTATTATTTATCGCGTACGTGCGCGCGATGGACGAGCAGATAGGAGCACAAGCCGTGGTTATCACCACTGCTGTATCACCCACAATCATCGTGTCACGCATAATAGGCGTTACTGCTGTGACGGCAGCTAATAAGATATTTAGAATCATTGCAATAAAACAACGGCGTATGCCGCTATACCTTCTTCACGTCCTACAAATCCTAAATGTTCTGTCGTGGTGGCTTTGACACTCACCTGATTAACCTCTACTCCCATCACTTCGGCTAAACATTGACGCATAGGTTCTATATAAG
>JAGHTR010000069.1 GCA_018065205.1 Candidatus Colicola caccequi | reverse complement strand
TCGGCCGCCAAGGTGTACTTCATCAATTCTCCCAAATGGACTACCGTTAAAGCCTATATGTGGGACAATGGTGCCAGTATGTCATGGCCCGGTAAAGCAATGACCAAAGAAACCGGCATGACGTGCTCTAAGGGGGATGTTTATTCAATCGACGCAGGGACATACAGAAAGATTATCTTCAACTGCGGCAGTAATAGTTGCCAAACGGCCGACCTGACTTTAGTAGCATCCTCTCCATATTGGTACAACGAAATGCCCTTCGCTTCCATTGAAGAAATTGAGCAATACACTCCTCTTGTAGGAGGTGTTGGCGTTCCTGCCGAATGCGAAGGAGTCATGCTGCAAGCCTTCTATTGGGATAGTCAAAAGGATATGGGTTATGGCAATACCAAATGGACCACATTGACGGCACAAGCAGAAGAATTAGGTTCCTATTTTGACTTCGTTTGGTTGCCACCATCAGCCTATAGCACCGGTGGTTTGGGATATCATCCCTATCAGTATAGCAACCAGAATAGTTCGTTGGGTACAAGTACGGAGTTGCTTAAATTGATTAACGCTCTACATGCCAATGGAGCCAAAGTGATTGCCGACATCGTTATCAACCATTGCTACAGCAAAAGCACTTGGTGCGATTTCTACGCCATGGACTTTGGACGTTTTGGTAAGTTCCAACCAACCAGCAAATGGATTACCGCCAACGACGAAGTGAATACCACTCCAAGTGCAGGGGCTTGTTACCAATGCTCTGCTCAAACGGCTCATACCGATGATGGCGACAATTGGGATGGCGCACGCGACTGGGATCATCAGAACGAAGATGTACAAGCGATGTGCAAAGCTTATTTGCAATGGATGTTAGATAAGGGTTATGATGGGTTCCGCTATGATGTAGCCTTAGGATATGCCCGCAAGCATTTTAGTGACTATAACTTAGCCGCTAAGCCATACATTAGTGTATTGGAATGTTTTGATGGCAACAAGAACACGCTTAAAAATGCCATTGAACAAGCGCAACGCAACACGATGGCCTTTGATTTTAACGCCATGTATAGCGTCTTCCGCGATGGTATCTATTCCAAGAACTACTCCAAACTCAAGCAAGAAGGGCTGCGCTCAATTGGTTATAGCAAGTATGCTGTCACTTTTATTGACAACCACGACACCTTCAATCGTGGAGCAGGCAATAATACCGACGTAGCCGGCAAATCAGATGGAAGCAGTATCAAAGATCGGCCACTTATTATGCGTTGCAATGCGTTCCTGCTTACCATGCCAGGTATTCCTTGCGTTTTCTACCCGCATTGGGTAACTTACAAAGATGAAATAAAGAAAATCATCAATGCTCGTAAAGCAGCAGGTGTGCATAGTGAAAGCAAAGTGAATGATGAAGCAGGTAGCGGTTACTACAAAGCTACCATCTACGGCAAGTATGGCGACATCATTCTCTACTTAGGAACTGCCGCTGCTTCGGAACCTGTGCCACAGGGATATAAGATTGCGGTCAAGAGTGA
>JAGHTR010000220.1 GCA_018065205.1 Candidatus Colicola caccequi | reverse complement strand
ATATGGAAGATGAGTCGTACGTTAGTTTGACTTATCGCGCACTTTCTGCTATTCAACACCTACAAGATGGCACCTATCCTATTGCAGATTTAGAAGAAGAAAGTTCATATTTAACAGGATACGACTTCTATGGGTGGCCTGCTGGTTCTTACTACGAAGATGTGAATGGAAATGTTTATTATTTCGTTTCAGGAACAGTTACTGTTGAATCTTTAGATGGTGCTACCACTATCACTATTAATGCTACTTCTGCTCATGGTTCAAGCATCACGGTTACCTATTCTGGTGAAACTCCTCAACCCAGTGGTGACCATACCATCGTAATTGCTGATTATGCTGATGTTAACTTCAACACATTTGATGGCGCTTATACTGTAACTTCGGATCAGAGTGAAGGTGCTTCCAAACCTGTTTATAACGCTGATAGTCAAGACTTACGTCTATATGCTAAGAACACCTTCACACTGACCAGCAACAATGCTGAGATGACTGAGATTGTATTCAATATCTCTGATAAGGGCTTGGCTCGTCAAGCAGACATCGCTGTTTCTGCCGGTGAGATTACTTCTTATGACATGGATAACGCCAAGGTTATTTGGGTGGGTAATGCTACCGAAGTTATCTTCACCGTAGGTGACAAAGCTACTCATGGTTCCGATGGCGCAACTAAGGCCGGTCAATTCGACTTTACATCTATTGACATCGTTAATCCTGCAACCGGATTGTTTGACGTAAACGTAAACGCAAACGTGAACAAGTTCATGTATAACGGCAACGTGATGATTAACGTCAATGGCGTAATCTACAACGTGCTGGGTGCTAAGGTTGCTCGTTAATGGCAATTCGCATCATCAAATACAAAAAAAGCGCATTTCGGTGCGCTTTTTTTTGTGTATGTCCAAAAAAAATTGTAATTTCGGCAAGCTGCCTTGACTGTGTCAATTCCCCCGAATGGTAGTCCTCACCTTTATTAAAATGCGCAAAGAACTGCTTTCTTAGGCAAAACGGCAGCAGCCTTCCAATAGATTGTTTTATCTTCTTTTTATGAGTAAACTCCTAACAGAAGACAAAAACACGTCTATTTAGATAGATGAATCTATCTTTTTGCCTAAAAAAAGCAAATATATTTGCGTATTCCAAATTTTTGTTGTATATTTGTGCACAAATTAAGATAGTATGATTCTTTGCGTAGCCGAAAAACCGTCTGTAGGACAATACATCGCCTCTGTACTTGGTGCCACCACCAAGCGCGATGGCTATATGGAGGGTAACGGCTACTTCGTGAGTTGGACCTTTGGTCACCTTTGCGGATTATTGGATCCGAATGAATACCAAGAGGCATGGAAACAATGGAACTTAAGTGCCTTGCCGATGATTCCTCCGCGCTTTGGTATTAAGGTAATGCCGGATAAAGGGGTACAAAAGCAATTCGAAGTAATCAAATCTCTCATGACTCAAGTGACCGAAGTCATTAACTGCGGTGATGCCGGACAGGAGGGAGAGCTCATCCAACGGTGGGTTTATCAAAAAGCCGGATGCAATGTGCCGGTGCGTCGATTATGGGTCAACTCGCTAACCGAAGAGGCTATCCGTGAAGGATTTAAGGATCTCAAGGACCAATCCCATTACCAACGCCTATACGAGGCGGGCATGATGCGTGCCATAGGAGATTGGTTGTTGGGAATGAACGCTACGCGCGCATATACAATAAGGTACGCGCGAGGAACCGGCAAGGATCGCCAGGTATTGTCAATAGGACGCGTACAGACTCCGACGCTCGCTCTTATTGTGCGCCGACAGCAGGAAATAGAGCACTTCGTGCCACGCACGTATTGGGAACTCAAAACCTCCTATCGCGATACTATCTTCTCTGCGCAGTTGCCTGCCGAACCGGATGATTATGCCATCAAGAGTGTAGAGCAAGGGCAGGCTATAGTAGATGCCATCAAGGACCAACCGCTGACGGTCACTTCTGTGGAAAAGAAAAAAGGCATGGAGTACGCACCGCGGTTATTCGACCTAACGTCCCTGCAGGTGGAATGCAATAAGCGATTCTCTTTCTCTGCCGACGATACACTCAAACTCATTCAGTCGCTTTACGAAAAACGCATCACGACCTATCCTCGTGTAGATACGACTTTCTTGCCCGATGATGTCTATCCCAAAGTGCCGGCTACCTTGCGAGGCATCAAGGATTTCTATCCGCAAGTGACTCCGTTATTGGACCTCAAAGCCGACGGCGGTAAGGGCGAGACCTCGCTGCCTAAGTCCAAAAAAGTATTTGATAACAAGAAAGTAACCGACCACCACGCTATTATTCCTACCGGTCAACGCCCTGATAACCTGACGGCAGACGAACGCAAGGTATTTAATCTGGTGGCCCTCAATTTTATTGCGGCTTTCTATCCGCCTTGCGAGGTCAGCAATACTACCGTCCTCGCCGAAGTACCCATTCTCAACTCTCAACTCTCAACTCTTAACTCTCAACTCTCGGAAGCCGGAGGGGGGCTCCCTTTTAAGGTTTCCGGACGCGAAGTGATTAAGCAGGGTTGGCGTGCTGTGTTTAACGGAGGTAAAACGGAAGCAGAAGCAACCGTGAATGAACCGTCAGACGAGGCTGATAATTCGGAGAATAAGATCCTGCCCTCCTTTACTAAGGGAGAGACCGGTCCACATACCCCTCAACTGCAGGAAAAAACGACGCAACCGCCTAAACCCTACACCGAGGCAACGCTGCTACGGGCTATGGAAACAGCCGGTAAGACGGTGGAGGATGAAGAACTGCGCGATGCTATGAAGGAGAACGGTATAGGTCGTCCATCTACCCGCGCCGCTATCATTGAGAAACTGTATCAACGTAAGTATATAGAGAAAAAAGGCAAGTCGCTGCACGCTACCGAAGTGGGCATTAACTTAATCAAAACCATCATATCTCCTCTGCTCAAGTCTGCTGAATTGACCGGATTATGGGAGAAAAAACTGCGAGAGATAGAAAAGGGTGAATATACGGCTCAGCAGTTCTTAGACGAACTTAAGCAGATGACTCAGGAGGTGGTGTATGAAGTGAAGACAAACAAAGCCGGTATGCTATGTCCGGTATGTCGTCGCGGACAAGTCATCCGAGGCAACACACGCTACGGATGTTCCCGATGGAAAGAAGGATGCACGTATGCTGAACCTTTCTAAGAATGGATGATATCGTTAATCACCAGATTGGCGAGTTTCATCCCGAATAAACCTACAATAGGGGCAATCGTGCCACTTTCGGCACTCAGTTCGGGCGACCAAACACACTGGAACTTATGGGCAGGCATCAAGCCTGTCTTTTTCATTTTGGTGCGCAACGCCCGTGCCAACGGACAACCCTCTACTTTCCAGAACTCACTAATACGAATCTGCTCGGTATCGGTCTTGCGCCCTGCTCCCATTGAGGCAAACAAAGTAGCACCGCTCTCGCAGGCATGATGGATGAGTAGCACCTTATCGTCCACACTATCAATGGCATCGATAATATAGTTGAAAGTTGAAAGATGAAAGTTAGATGCTGTTTCTGCGCAGTAGCGTTGGTCAATGGCTACAATATCAGCCGAGGGATTGATAGCAAGCAGTCGTTCGCGCATTTGAACAACTTTACTTAGTCCGATGTTATTGCCGGTGGCTACTATTTGTCGGTTGATATTGGTTTCGTTAATCGTATCAAAGTCCACGATGGTCAGATGCTGAATGCCTGTTCTCACTAATGTCTCGGCGCACCAACCGCCTACGCCTCCCACACCAAACAAGATGACGCGCACTTGCTGCATCCTATCAAAGGCTTCCTGCCCAATCAGTTGTATTGTCCGTTCAAACATGCTATTTGGCTATTTGGCTAATTCTGTGATTGCTGCTTCAGCAGCTTTTATTCCATCTAATGCACTACTCGTTATGCCTCCGGCATATCCTGCTCCTTCGCCACATGGATATAACCACGGATGGCTCAGACTATGCATTTTTTCGGGGTCTCGCACAATCCGTACCGGACTGCTGCTGCGGCTCTCTACTCCTAAGATAACAGCATCATTGGTTAGAAATCCGGGATGCTTGCGGTCAAAGTCTCTAAACCCTTGTTGCAGTCCGCTGCGAATAGGCTCGGGCAGCCACTGATCTAATCGGCTGGGTACTATGCCGGGCAAGTAGGAGCAAGGGGGAAGGTTGCGACTTGGTCTGCCTTCCACAAAGTCCCGCATCCGCTGTGCCGGAGCCTGCGTGCTATGTGTCTGTTCCCATGCTAAGTGCTCTAAATGCTCCTGATAGGCGATGGCCTCAATGGCCGAAGTGGTTGCACCCATATCCGCAGGATGTAATTCCACCACCATACCTGAGTTGGCGTATGGTGAATTGCGATGGCTGGCACTCATACCATTCACTACACATCCTTCGGTCATACTGCCTGCCGGCACGATATGTCCACCGGGGCACATGCAAAAACTATAGACACCTCGTGTCGAAGTATGGACCGCTTCGCTGTTGGAGTATGGAGTATGGACCTGTGTGACTAAAGAGTAACTGGCATTGCCTACGATGTTGATAATAGAGGCCGGTTGATGGTGATAGAAAATATCGTTAATGAGTTGTTGTGGATGTTCTATTCTTACTCCCATCGCACAACCTTTTGCTTCCATCTGCACTCCTGCTGCGGCTAACTCACGATAGGTGTCATGCGCAGAGTGACCGATGGCAAGAATGATGGGGGTGTTGAGTGTTGAGAGTTGAGTGTTGAGTGTTGAGAGTGGGGCGATGTCCCATTTAGTTTCAAAATGAATCTCTCCGCCATGCTCGATGATGCAGTTACGCATCCGCTTGATGATGCCCGGCAATAGGTCACTACCTATATGAGCGTGTGCTTCGTATAGCACTTTATCGTTAGCTCCAAAGTAATGGAAGATTTCCATTACTCGTTGCATGTTGCCACGTTTCTTGCTGCGTGAGAACAGTTTGCCGTCCGAGAAAGTACCTGCTCCTCCTTCGCCAAAGCAGTAATTAGACTCCGGATTCAATCCTTCGTTGCGATTGAGTAACGCAATGTCTTTCTTGCGGTCACTCACCTCTTTGCCCCGCTCATAGATGATAGGTTTGATGTCGTGTTCGAGACATGTTAAGGCGGCGAATAATCCTGCCGGACCTAATCCGACAATGGTCATGCTGCGCTTAGCATTATGCACATCTTGGTAGATAGGTTCCTGGTAGCGTGGAATGGGCGCATCAATGGGCAGGTAGTGACCTTCATCATCCGTCAGCACGGTGATGTTGACCTTTAATTGCCGTTGTCGTGCATCAATAGAACGACGCACTATACGGTACGTCGTTTCTATCTCTTTCGCCCGTTCAGGACTAACTATGAGGGATTCTTCTTTCATTACCCTTTGAGTGCGGCCATGATCTTGGCCTCGATCTCGTCCGCTAAATCCGGATTGTCGCGCAAGACGTTCTTGGTGGCATCACGACCTTGTGCCAGTTTGGTGCCGTTATAACTGAAGAACGAACCGGACTTAGTAACAATACCTTTTTCAACGCCAAGGTCAACTAACTCACCCACTTTAGATATACCTTCGTTGAACATCAGATCAAACTCGGCTTTCTTAAATGGAGGAGCCACTTTGTTCTTTACCACTTTAATAATGACGTTATTACCAATTGCGGTATCACCATCCTTGATGGCACCTTTCTTACGGATATCCAATCGCACCGAAGCATAGAACTTAAGCGCATTACCTCCGGTGGTTGTTTCGGGATTACCAAACGATACACCGATTTTTTCGCGTAATTGGTTAATGAAGATACAAGTGGTATTGGTCTTGTTGATGGTGCCGGTCAATTTACGCAGAGCCTGACTCATCAAACGAGCTTGCAGACCAACTTTATTGTCACCCATATCGCCTTCAATCTCAGCTTTTGGCGTGAGGGCTGCAACAGAGTCAACTACAACCAAATCTACTGCACTACTGCGAATCAGTTCGTCAGCAATCTCCAAAGCCTGCTCTCCGCAGTCCGGTTGAGCAATCAGCAGGTTCTCTACATCTACACCTAATTTCTCGGCATAGAAGCGGTCAAAAGCATGCTCGGCGTCAATGATGGCAGCTATACCGCCTTGACGTTGCACTTCAGCCATGGCATGAATAGCCAATGTGGTCTTACCACTGGACTCAGGACCATAAATCTCCACAATACGTCCCTTAGGATAACCTCCTACACCTAATGCGAAGTTTAGACCTACACTACCGGTCGGAATAACAGGTATTTGCTCAATTTTATTCTCTCCAAGACGCATAATGGCACCCTTGCCAAAATTCTTGTCAATCTTTTCCATCGCATCCTGCAAGGCTTTTAACTTAGCAGCCGATGGCATTTTTTTCTCTTCAGCCATAATGTATAATTTTTAATTGTTAATATTTCTAGTTTTCTAGTATTCTAGTTTTCTAGTTTTCTAGTGGAAGAATAGATAGCCTAAGACTATCGCTCCTGCCATTCCAAAGAAGTCAGCGATTAGCCCGCAAACCACAGCATAACGAGTGTTTTTGATATTGACGCTACCGAAATAAACGGCTAATATATAGAATGTTGTATCGGTGCTGCCTTGCACGATACTAACTAATCTGCCAACAAAACTATCTGCACCATACTGTGCCATAGCATCAATCATCATTCCTCGTGCTCCGGCACCACTTAAGGGACGCATCAAAGCGGTAGGTAAGGCTGGTACAAAGTCGGTGTTCAGCCCAAGCAACGCAAAGAAAGCACCTAACCCCCTAACTAGCAAATCCATTCCACCACTAGCTCGGAACATTCCTACAGCCACTAAGATAGCGATTAGATAGGGGATGATGCCGATGGCCGTTTGGAACCCTCCTTTGGCGCCATCAATAAAGGCATCATATACGTTAATTTTTCGCACCATTCCGGCAATGATGAACCAAACAATAACTCCTAATAGTAGGATAGAAGCCAAGATAGCACTCCAGCGATTGACTTGCTCTTGCGGGAAGTGCATGGCTGCCCAAATAATAATAGCCACCACAGCGGTTAGTCCCACTAAGGTACCCATTACTACTTTATTCCATAAGTTGATTTTCTGCGCAATGGCTACGCTAATCAGTCCGGCTAAAGCGGCGCAGTAGGTGGCTAGCAGAATAGGCAGAAATACATCGGCAGGGTTAGCGGCTCCCATTTGCGCACGATAGGTCATGATGCTGACCGGAACAAGGGTTAGACCACTCGTGACCAGCACTAAAAACATGATCATACTATTGCTGGCTTTGGTCTTGTCCGTATTGCTCTCTTGCATTTCGCGCATTGCTTGTAATCCAAGAGGAGTGGCGGCATTGTCTATGCCGAGCATGGTAGCCGATATATTCATCAGCATGCTTCCGAAGGCAGGGTGCCCTTTGGGCAGTTCAGGGAAGATGCGTGTGAAGAAAGGACTGACCACTTTGGACATTTGTTTAACTACTCCTGCCTGCTCGCCAATCTTCATAATACCCATCCATAATGATAGTACACCGGTTAGACCGATAGATATCTCAAAACCGGTTTTGGCATTAGCAAAAGTGCTATCTAAGATGGCATTGAAAACATCCGTGTTACCAAAGCAGAAACACTGGATGCAACCCATAATCACTGCCAACAGTATTAATCCTATCCAAATATAGTTAAGTATCATAGTTAGAATAGTGTGGGATCATTTAACAAGGGCGTTTTGCCCAAGTGACGATATGCTAATTCGGTTGCTTCACGTCCTCGAGGGGTACGTTTGATGAATCCTTCCTTGATGAGGAATGGCTCATATACATCTTCTATAGTGCCGGCATCTTCGCCCATGGCGGTGGCAATGTTATTCACGCCTACCGGTCCGCCTTTGAACTTCTCAATAATAGTGAGCAGTAATTTATTGTCTATTTCGTCTAGACCGAAGGTATCAATGTTAAGTGCCTCCAAAGCATATCTGGCAATATCTAAATCAATATGTCCGTCGCCTTTAACCTGTGCGAAGTCTCTCACGCGCCTTAAGAGGGCATTGGCGATACGCGGGGTACCACGACTGCGACGAGCAATCTCTCCGGCAGCCTTGCTATCAATATCTATACCAAGTAATCCGGCTGAACGTTCTACTATGCCGGACAGTATATCGGCGTCATAGTATTCCAGATGGCAGTTGATGCCGAAACGAGCCCGAAGAGGAGATGTCAATAGACCGCTGCGTGTAGTGGCTCCAATTAGGGTAAAATGGTTGAGATCAATCTGGATGGTTCGTGCCGAAGGACCTTTATCAATCATGATATCAATGCGATAGTCCTCCATAGCAGAGTAGAGGTACTCCTCTACAACAGGAGACAGACGATGTATTTCGTCAATAAAGAGCACATCGTTTTCCTCTAAACTGGTGAGCAATCCTGCCAAGTCTCCCGGTTTATCCAATACAGGACCTGAAGTTACTTTGAAGCCTACACCTAATTCATTGGCGATGATGTTACTTAAGGTTGTTTTGCCTAGGCCCGGAGGACCAAATAGCAGAACATGATCCAAACTCTCATGCCTCATTCGAGCAGCCTCTACAAAGATTTTGAGGTTACTGACTATCTTGCTCTGTCCGGCAAAATCATCAAAACGCAAGGGACGCAAGGCGTTATCTTGCTCCTTCTCGGTCATTTCTTGTCGTATATCAAACTCTTCAGCCATAATCTTGTTTATTGAGGCATGGTTAATTGATGAAACAATGCCTCTAAGTTGTCTATATCGGTCATCATGTGATCGGCCTTGATTTGGCCATGGTCAATGATAATTACGCGATTGCACATCTCTTTTACTTCTTGTAAGATATGCGTGGAAAGAATAATCGTGCATTGTGTGTGTTGAATCGTCAACCCTTTAATCAGTTGCCGAATCTCAACTAATTGGTTGGGATCCAAACCGGTTGTGGGTTCATCTAAGATAATGAGTTCCGGCTGCCCCATAAGCGCTTGTGCTAATCCCACACGCTGCTTATACCCCTTACTTAGTTCGCGGATTTTCTTATTAGCCTCCGGCCGTAATCCAACTAAATCAATTAGTTGCTCTATGTCGTCATCTGCACGCGTGATGCGCTTAATTGTGAAGAGGAACTCACGCACATACATGTCTTGATACAATGGGTTCTGTTCCGGCAAATAGCCAATCCGCTTCGGCATAATGATTTGACCACCCCCCTTATCCGATTTCCATATTCCTGCCATAATCTTCATGAGCGTAGATTTACCGGCACCATTTGGACCTAATAGACCTACAATCTGTCCCTGAGGAATATCTAAACAGATGTCTTTAAGAACATGCTGTTTACCGATATGTTTATCAATATGTAGGATGTGTGTATCCATGTGTTTTGCATTTACGTGCAAAGGTACAAAAAAAAAATGAATTACACAAAAGAAATTTGAATTTTTTTTTGCGTATGTCAAAAATTCTTTGTAAATTTGCACCCAAATTGCGAAAGTAACTAAATAAGTTAACATTATTAATAATACCAACACTATTTTTATGGCTAAAGTTTATCAAGCTAATGAAATTAAGAACATTGCACTTATGGGTGGCAGTGGTTCAGGTAAAACCACACTCATGGAGTCAATGCTCTTAGAGTCTGGCGTTATCAAACGTCGCGGTACGATTGAGGCTCAATCCACCGTTTGTGACTATTTCCCAGTAGAGAAAGAATATGGTTATTCTGTTTTTTCTACAGTATGTAACATCGAATTCGGCGGCAAAAAACTGAATATTATTGACTGCGCAGGTAGTGATGACTTCTGCGGTGGTACAGTAACAGCTCTGCACGTTGTGGATACCGCAGTAGTCGCTTTGACGGCTAATGGTGGTGTTGAAGTGGGAACTCAAAACAATGTTCGCCTGGCTGAAAATGCTAAGAAGCCTGTTGTCTTTGTCGTTAATAAATGCGATCATGAGAATGCTAATTTTGAGCGTACTTTTGAGGCATTGAAGGATAACTTTGGTAATAAAGTCGTTTTAGTACAGTATCCTCTTAATGCCGGTGCTGCTTTCAATAGTGTGATTGACGTGCTAAAGAACAAAATGTTGGTTTGGAAACCCGAAGGTGGCGCTCCTGAATACAAGGATGTTCCTGCAGAGGAAGCCGGTAAGGTAGAAGAACTGCGTGGCGCTCTTTGCGAAATGGCTGCTGAGGCTGACGAAGCTTTGATGGAGAAATTCTTTGATCAAGGAACGTTGAGCGAGGAAGAAATGATTAACGGACTGAAGGCTGTCTTTGCTGAATGCGGTGTTTATCCTGTACTCTGCGCTTGTGGTGTGAAGGATATGGGCGCTCGTCGTTTGATGGATTTCTTGGGCGACATGGCTCCTTCTGTTGCTGATGCATCAAAACCTGTTACCAAAGAGGGTGACGAAGTGGCAGCGGATGCTTCCAAGCCTACATCCATGTTTATCTTCAAAACCAGTGTGGAGCCTCATATTGGTGAGGTGAACTACTTTAAGGTAATGCAAGGTACTGTTCATGGTGCTGACGATTTACAAAATATGGATCGTGGTTCTAAGGAGCGTATCTCTCAATTATATACCGTAGCCGGTTCTATCCGCGTTCCTGTAGATGAAGTGGCTGCCGGTGATATTGCTGCTACCGTTAAGTTGAAAGACACTCGTACAGGTAATACATTGAATGCTAAGGATTGCGATAATATGTATCCTGCCATCGCTTACCCGGAACCCAAGTATCGTCGTGCTATCCGTCCTCAAAACGAGGCTGATGCTGAGAAACTGAGTGCATTACTGACTCGTATGCATGAGGAAGATCCAACGTGGTTGGTAGAGCAATCTAAGGAATTAAAGCAACAAATCGTTAGTGGTCAAGGCGAGTTCCACCTCCGTACCTTAAAATGGCGTTTGGAGAATAACGATAAGATGATGGTTGAGTTTGATGAACCCAAGATTCCTTATCGTGAGACTATTACTAAGTCTGCTCGCGCTGACTATCGTCACAAGAAGCAATCCGGTGGTTCGGGTCAATTCGGTGAGGTTCACCTCATTGTTGAACCATACGAAGAAGGTGTTCCTGTAAAAGAAGTTTACAAATTCGGTAATCAAGAATATCGTATTTCCGTCAAGGATACTCAAGAAATTCCATTGGAGTGGGGTGGTAAGTTAGTTCTGATTAACTCTATCGTCGGTGGTGCTATTGACGCTCGTTTTATTCCTGCTATCCTGAAGGGTATTATGGATCGTATTGAGCAAGGTCCTTTAACCGGTTCATACGCTCGTGACGTTCGCGTTATTATCTACGATGGTAAGATGCACCCGGTAGATAGTAATGAAATCTCCTTCCGTTTGGCAGGACGTAACGCCTTTGCTCAAGCCTTCAAGGAGGCTAATCCGAAGATTTTGGAGCCTATCTACGAAGTAGAGGTACTTGTTCCCGGTGAGTTGATGGGTGATGTAATGTCTGACCTCAATGGTCGCCGTGGTATGGTATTAGGAATGGAAGCCGAGAAGAACTTCCAACGCCTACATGCTCTTGTACCTCTGAAAGAGATGTCTTCTTACAGCACTACATTGAGTTCCTTAACAGGTGGTCGTGCTACGTTCACGATGAAGTTCAAGAGTTACGAACTTGTTCCTGCTGACGTTCAAGACAAACTCATCAAGGAGTACGAGGCAAACCAAAAGGAGGAAGAGTAATGTTGACGTTTCTTGCACTCTTCTGGTTTGTGCAATTGACAGATAAACTCGGTAGCGCACCAATCCAATTCTCGGATCGCGCTACCGAGAATCGTTTGTTGTGGTCTATTCCTACGGACAGTTTGGACTATGCGGTATCACCTAATTATATCAGCGCGATACGCGCAACAGGCGCACGCGTATGTCATGTGAGCCGTTGGATGAATGGAATGACGATAGAGGCCGATAGCGCCACTATGTTAGAAGTAAAAGCCTTGCCTTGTGTGGCGAGCGTAGAGTTGACGCGAGACGATACTCCTCCCTCATCCGCGGTTGTTGCTAAAAGATTATTAGCCGATACGATTGATCCATACCAGGATAATGCTAAACAGTTAGATGTGTATAACCTGCGGTGCCTACATCAGTTGGGCTATGAAGGTCAAGGTATCCGAATGGCGGTGATAGACGGTGGCTTTTGTAACGTAGATACAGCGGCTTGTTTGTCTTATGTACGGAATCGTATCATAGGAACGTACTCGTTCAGCACGGATAGTTCCTCGTTCTATAGTACGGAAGGAGGACATGGGGCCAACTGCTTCAGTTTCATTGCTGCCAAAACGGATACGTATCATGGCGCGGCCATTGAGGCAGAGTATGTGCTGATACGCAGTGAAGAGATGCGTACCGAGAGTCCAAAGGAGATGGATAACTTGGTGGCTGCCTTGGAATTATGCGATAGTTTGGGCGTAAATGTCATTTCGTGTAGTTTAGGGTATCGATTGTTTGATAATCCTACTTTCAATTTTCCGCATGAGCAAGTAGATGGCAACACCATGCGTGCCAGTCGTGCCGCTGCTATTGCTGCCAAGAAAGGTATCTTATGCTGTTTCTCAGCCGGCAATGATGGCAATAAAGATTGGCATTACATCGGTATTCCTGCGGATGCCAAAGATATATTGACGATAGGTGCAGTGCGAAAGGATTCTACCATGGCGTCTTTCTCTAGTTATGGTCCAACGGCGGATGGTCGCGTCAAACCGGAAGTGAGTGCTGTTGGTTCGGAGGCTATATATGTCAGTACCCAAACCGGATTAGCAAGTAAAGGCAATGGCACGAGTTATTCCACTCCACTTGTGGCAGGTTTTGCTGCGGCATTATGGTCAGCAATGCCGAATGTGTCGGCGCAAGAGATTCGTGAGCGTATCATCCATTCTGCTCATCTATATCCGTCCTATGATCCTAATAATCAAATGGGATACGGTATACCAAATGCATGGAAGGCTTACATCAACAATCCGACAGGAATAGTTAACGTTAACGATAACGGTGGGTCTGACCACACAGGTAAAGACGTGAATAAGATAATGAGCCCTAACGGACGCATTATAATCCGAAAAGCGAACAAGATGTATTCTATTCTTGGAGCAGAGTTTTAATATAAACTATAAATAAGGGGTTGCAATCATCATTGCAGCCCCTTATTGTTAGGATTGGAATATCTTATTTCGATTTGCGAATCAAGTAAATCATTGTGGGATAGTGGTCTCCGTAACCGTTTTGCCAAACACCGGCTTTGTGGGTACGTAGTGGAGTGCCTTTATCCTTGCCTTCCTGAACGGTCAGGAAAGGTTTGTTGAAAATCTGTGATTTCCAATAGGTCCATTTGCCACTATTCACATCTTCATTAAGCAGGGGTTCGGAAATAATGATTTGGTCAAATAAGTCCCAGGCACCTTGGTAGGCCAAAGTGCCGTTACCATTCTCAAGATGCTTCCACATCGTGTTGAAATAACCGTATTCCTTCACATCCTCGCGGTTCTTTTTCGCATCTAATACTACTGCGCAAGAGTGGTTGAATGGGTCATCGTTCAAGTCACCCATGATTACGAACTTAGCATTGGGCTCCTTTTGATAGATACTATCAAAAATGTGTTTAGCTAACATGGCAGCGGTGTCACGAGATGGACGAGAGGACAATTCTCCGCCATAACGACTAGGCCAGTGGTTAACACTAATATGAATCTTCTCAGGAGCTTCCTTGCCACCGATGATATAACCAGAAACGAGTAATTGCAGACGGCTCTTAACCACACCACCATCAGCATAGTGGGCTTTCAGTTCGTAGCCCTTAACATTAGTAGGTTTGAATAACTCGGGGTTATACAGGAATCCGCAATCTACACCACGACGGTCCGGACCTTCTAATAAGATAGGCACAAAAGTGCGATTATAAGAATCTTTAATCTCGCGGCATAAATCCTCTAAGCAACCCATGTTCTCTACCTCGCATACACCTACGCACATGGCTCCGCGCGGGTCGATATCCTTACCTAATTCAGAAACGGCATATGCCATGTTCTTAATCTTGTGTTCATACTTGAGGGCAGTCCATTTCATACCTCCATCGGGCAAGTACTCATAGTCGTTTTTACCCTCGTCATGAATGGTGTCAAACAAGTTCTCTAAGTTATAGAAAGCAACGCAACGAACTTGGTAATCACGACCAAGCTTTTGTTCCTTCTTCCCCGCATAAACGGAAGTGGTAATAGCGCATAAAATGGCTAAAATAGACAAGAAGTGTTTTTTCATATTGATGGTATTTTTATCAAATTTGGCGCAAAGTTACAAAAAAAATTTGGAATGTGCAAAAAAAAGTGTAATTTTGCAGTCGAAAATGAAAAACAAATATTCACAATTAACTTTCTATTACACAAATGGCATCTGTTAACAAGGTAATTTTAGTAGGTAACGTAGGAAGTGATCCGGAAGTACGTTACTTAGATCGAGGCTCTGCAATTGCTAATTTCAATTTGGCAACAACGGAGCGAGGTTATGTTATGCAAAATGGCACGCAGATTCCGGATAAAACGGAATGGCATGCGATTGTTTTATTCCGCAACTTAGCCGAGTGGGCCGAAAAGAGCGTGCGTAAAGGGATGAAGTTGTATGTAGAGGGCAAACTTCAAACTCGTACATGGGAGAAGGATGGTCAGATGCGTCGCAAGACGGAGATTATCGCCGAGAACGTGCAAATCCTTTACCGCCCCGAGGAGTACCGGAACCTTGGCCGTGAGAACGGGGAGCAACCCGTCGAGACTTTGCCTGAGGTGCCCGCTCCGACTGTGGACGATGAGGATGTGTTTTAACAAACTCTTTCCGTTCGCCGGAGAATAACTCATAACAGTTAAATAAACAATCAAGTTCACCATTCATCAGGTGGACTTTTTTGTTAGGATGTAGTCCAATACATTTGAGGGCTTCTTCGTTGCTAGATATAATCCAAGCAGTAGAGCCTGTAAACTGGTGCTTAAGGGCAGTACCTATATCAGCATATAGACGAAGGACGTCCTTGTCTTGGGCTAATCGTTCGCCATACGGAGGGTTCATCATCACTAAGGCAGATGTTTGCTCTTCGCGCTTAATCTCTTGCAGGCGGATCTGCTTGACATCAATGAAACGTC
Organism: Candidatus Colicola caccequi; assembly: GCA_018065205.1. Lineage (GTDB taxonomy): Bacteria > Bacteroidota > Bacteroidia > Bacteroidales > Paludibacteraceae > Colicola > Colicola caccequi. The sequence goes on along the minus strand of JAGHTR010000220.1, from coordinate 4,106 downwards.
CCATACCTGCTTCTTTGATGTTTTTGAGAGCTGCCTGCACGGCATAGAAGGAGGCGTCTGAACCGTAGATGTGATGGGTGAATGCACGTTCATTGGAGTCGTCGTTGTAAATATCTGACCATAAGTCTGCGTCAAAATCTGCCCACTTGCAGAAAGCGTAGTTTTGGCGGAAAATACCCGGGGCAATGTTTTGGGCAATGAGAGCGGCTTCGATAAGTAGGGTTCCGGAACCGCACATGGGATCATAAAAATCGGTTTCTCCTTTCCACCCGGTCATCAAAATCATACCGGCTGCCAGGGCCTCGTTGATAGGGGCTTCGGTGTTGGCAACACGATAGCCGCGTTTGTGCAAACTCTCTCCTGAACTATCTAAAGATATGGTAACCGTAGTATCGGAAATGTGCACATTAATATAAAGGTCCGGTTGGGTAATCTTGACAGAAGGACGTTTGCCTTCGCGCTCCATAAAGAAGTCTGCAATAGCATCCTTGACGCGATAAGTAACGTATTTACTATGACGGAATTCCTCGCTATAAACGGTGGAATCGATACTGAAGCCTGTTTGAATGGACATGTATTGAGTCCAGTCAATTTTTTTGACCGTTTCATATACTTCATCAGCATCTTTGGCACGAAAAGTAAGAATGGGCTTAAGAATGCGCGAGGCTGTCCGTAGACATAAATTGGCCTTGTACATCAGCGCTTTATCTCCGGAAAAACTAACGGCGCGGCGTTCAATATGGATGTTATTGGCTCCTAATTCGGTTAACTCTTGTGCGAGCACATCTTCCAGACCTTTAAAGGTTTTTGCCAACATTGGATATTCCTGCATAGATATGAATTTTCAAAATCGACTACAAAGGTACAAAAAAATATTGGAATGCACAAGAAAATTTGCATAGATGCAATTTTTTTTGTATCTTTGCACCCGAAATGTTGTCTATGAAACAATACAAGGCCATATTTTTAGATTGGGACCAAACGATTGGTGATTGGGAGAGTGCGGAGTATCGTGCTTTACAAGACCTGTATGCTACTTATCGATTGTCGGAATGGTATGATTGTTTTGAGGATTATCTGCTAGTTTATCGAACTCGCAATGTGGAGTTATGGCAGTTGTATGGCGAGCAGGAAGTAACAAAAGAGTACCTACATCGTGAGCGTTTCTTGTACCCAATGCTTAAACCATTAGGATTGGATGTGTTGCCGTGCCCACCTCGGGCTATGGTGGAATTGGCCGATGAGATGGGGAAGGAGTTTTTGGCCTTAACGAATAAGTATTTTACTTTATTGCCTGATGCGGAACGAGTGGTGAAGTATTTGTCGCAGAAATATCCGTTGACCATTATTAGTAATGGATTTAGCGAGGTGCAGTACTATAAATTTGAACACTCTGGACTGAAACCTTATCTAACACATATCCTGATAAGTGAAGAGGTGGGTTCTAATAAACCACAACATGGAATCTTTGAGGAAGCGTTAATACGCAATGGCGTAACTAAGGACGAGGCCATTATGATTGGTGATAGTTATAGCTCGGATATTGCCGGAGCTAAGACGGCCGGTATAGATCAGATTTGGATCACTACAGAAGAGACTGACAAGGATGCCACTTACAAAGTGACAACTTTGGCAGAGGTGGTGAATCTGTTGTGACAAAATGGCAGAGATTCGCGCGTGGCACAGAGATTGATGTAACATGAATGGTAAATTAAGAATTATGGCAAAGAAAGATAAGAAAAAAGACGAAAATCAATCGTCTCAAATAGAAGAGCTCCAAAAGAAGATTGAAGAGTTGGAGCAGAAAGTTCAGGAGTTAGAAGATGTTAAACTACGTCAAATGGCGGAGTTTGACAATTATCGTCGTCGCACCCAGAAAGAGAAATTGGAACTGATGGATAATGCCGGTGAACGTATTTTTACGGATATGTTGCCGTTAATAGATGACTTTGAACGAGCAATAAATGCTATAGATAAATACGAAGATATTACTGCCATGAAAGAGGGAGTTAATCTTATTTATCAGAAGTTTGTCGGTTTCCTTAATGCTAATAAAGTATCCGTTATTGAGACTGAAGGCAAAGATTTTAACACGGATGAGCAAGAGGCTATTACGACTTTTGCAGCCGGTGAAGATAAGAAGGGCAAAGTAGTAGATTGCACGCAGAAAGGTTATAAGTTAGGCGAGAAAGTGATTCGCTTTGCGAAAGTGGTTGTAGGAGAGTAAAATTATGGCAGAGAAGAGAGATTATTATGAGGTGTTAGGCGTTGAGAAAAACGCTAGTACCGAGGACATAAAAAAAGCCTATCGTAAGAAGGCTATTCAATATCACCCGGATAAGAACCCAGGTGATAAAGAGGCCGAAGAGAAATTCAAAGAGGCCGCTGAGGCTTATGAGGTGTTGAGTGATCCTCAGAAACGCCAGCGTTATGACCAATTCGGTCATGCCGGAATGGGTGGCGCCGGAGGCTTTAGTGGAGGCTTCTCCAGCATGGAGGATATCTTCTCGCAGTTTGGAGACCTATTTGAGAGTTGGGGCATGGGTGGCAGTATGGGTGGCTTTAGCAGTTTCTTCGGAGGAGGCGGTGGAAGCCGTCAACGAGTACGTAGAGGAAGCGATTTGCGTGTTAAAGTGCGCTTAACCTTAGAGGAGATTAACTCGGGCGTTGAGAAAAAAATCAAAGTGCGCAAATTAGTTTCCTGCCAAGATTGTCATGGTACAGGAAGTGCGGATGGACGAGAAGGAGATACCTGTCAGACTTGTCATGGTACGGGTCGCGTAGTGCGTGCACAACGCGGTATCTTTGGTATGATGCAAGTGCAGGAAGAGTGCCCGACCTGTCATGGTGAGGGTAAGGTGATTCGCAATAAGTGTCCGCATTGTCAAGGAGAAGGGGTTGTTCGGGATGAAGAAATTGTGACGATTAAGATTCCTGCAGGTGTGAGTGGCGGCATGCAAATTCCTATTGAAGGAAAGGGTAATGCTGCTCCGCGTGGCGGTGTACCGGGTGATTTGCTCGTTCTGATAGAGGAAGAAGAGCATCCAAGTTTAGTGCGTGATGGCAATGATTTGGTGTATAACCTGTTGTTAGATATGCCAACGGCTGTATTAGGCGGACAAGTTAAAATTCCTACACTAAGTGGGGATGTAAAAATAACCATTACTCCGGGTACGCAACCCGGTAAGGTGCTGAGAATGCGAGGTAAGGGGCTGCCGATTATTGATCAATATGCTCGTCAATATGGCACAGGCGACCTGCTTATCAATGTAGGTGTGTATATTCCGGAGCGGCTCAATAAGGACGAGAAGACCTTGATTGAAAAACTACAAGATAGCGAGAATGTTCGTCCCGGAAGTGCTGATAAAAAGAACTTCTTTAAGAACTTATTTGGCTAAGCATGGTTTAATGACAGTATGTTAATCACCCGATGATCACCCGATGAAGACACGTCTTTTACTGTTCATACGAATGTATTTTTATTGGCTTCTGTTTTTTGTGTTGCAGAAACCCTTATTCATGATATGGCAGTATCCTTTGTTGGGTGATGTTCGTGTTATAGATTGGTTGCTCGTGCCTTGGCATGGGCTTCCTTTGGATTTAAGCATGGCCTCATATGTTATGCTGGCTGTTGGGCTGATTTTATGCTTCAGTTTTTGGATACGGTGGGATAAACTGCATTATGCTTTGGATGGAGTGACAGCCTTATGCCTGTTTGTGGGATTATGGACTATCTTGGGCGATAATGGTTGTTTCCCAAGTTGGGGGTATCATTTAGATCGAGATATCTTCTCGTATTTGGCTTCACCTAAGGAGGCTTTAGCCTGTGCTCCTTGGTGGGTATGGGTGTTGGGGTGTGTCGGTTTTATGGCACTATTCACCTTGTGGTGGTTTGTTTATAAGAGGATTACTAACGCTTATTCGAAAATAGAGGAATATGAACCATTGTGGCTACGCAGAGGGATATGGACCTTGGTGATGCTGTTATTGACAGGTGCATTATTCTTGCCTATACGAGGCAGCGTGACAGTTAGCACGATGAATTCGGGGCGCGTGTATTACTCGGATAACCAAATGCTCAATTTAGCGGCTGTTAATCCGTTGTT
>JAGHTR010000082.1 GCA_018065205.1 Candidatus Colicola caccequi | reverse complement strand
GTGCCGTTGGCATCTAAAGTAGATAGCACATAATTATATCTCGAAGCAACGTCAAGACCCGTAACCATAAAACTCAACGTATAAGGCTGACTATCATCGGCATTATTCTGTTGAGCCATTCGTCTGCCAGGCGCAGAGAAAGCGATGCCAAGCAATTGTCCACGGTTTCCGAGCGTCAGTTTGCAGAAGATGGCGCCGTCTTTGTAAATATCTATTTGATACGAATTGGCTGCGCTATCTGTCGGCCACGTAAAGTCAGCAGTCGTCTCTGCGGCATCCACCGTGACGGTGCGTTGGATCATCGCTGAGTCCGGCACATCTGCCATGCGGAAACGTCCCCAGTAAGGATGTTCGCGATACAGTTTGCGGCTGTCAGGAAGAACAGATAGCCATGCACTATCAGGAATATCCGACAACGAGCCTTCAGAAACGGTAGGTGGCACGGCAGCCCAAACAGTGATATGCGTGACGGCACTATCGCCCTTGAATGCGTTATCGCCAACCAGCATGACATTCTTTCCAATAGATATTTCGCGCAAAGAACTCCAGTTCTCAAAAGCATTACTGCCTACGGCTACCACTTTGTCGGGGATAACCAGCTCTTGTGGCAATACGGCACCGTTGAAAGCACCGCTACCAATCATCACTAATTCTTGGGGAAGGACTATCGAATCCAGTTGCGTACACCCTGCCAATGCGTTATCGCCTATCGCAGTCAGACTATCCGATAGGATGATTTGTTTAAGGGCAGTACAACCGTTGAAAATTCCGGAGGAAAGATTCTTGATGGATGATGGTATCTCTACCTTTATCAGACCGGTACATCCTTTGAAGGCCAATGGGTCAATTGTTTCTAAAGTGGAGGGAAGAACTACTTCCGTTATTCCGGCACAACCGGAAAAGGCACTATACCCAATCTTTTTAGTTCCTTCGGGCAAAAGAATACGCGTTAGTTTTTTTTGATTTACCATAAAATAATCGGGTATCTCTTCCACTTCGGGACCAAAAATGATTTCCTTATAATAGGTATCAGGATTATAAAGAATATGTCCGTATCCGGTGGTTGATTGCCAGCCCAGTTTTCGCACATTCCACACAATGGCTTTGAGGTTGCGCATCTCAGCCCATGAAAGTTGTTCATTAGAACGCAATGTTGCCGGAAAGAACAAAGTGTCATTATAGGGATGATAGTATGTGCCACCTTCCATGTTCCAGCCGTCAAAGGCAAGTTTTCCTAAATACTCCAGACATTCCGACCAACGCAGGTATTTCAGATTATCACAATTAGAGAAGGCCTGTTGGCCAATGTATTTGACACCCATACCGCAGTGAAGACTATCCATCGCTTTGCATTCTTCAAAAGCATAGGCATCGATCGTGTCCACGGAGTTAGGCAAAAACATGTGTTTCAACGCCGTACAGTTGTGGAATGCTCGCATACCGATTTTTGTCACACCATCAGGTATGTCACATTCCGTCATCAGCGTAAAGTTATAGAATGCATTGACTCCAATACTTGTCACTCCTTCTGGCAGAAGGACGCGCTTGGGGCTGGTCGCTTTGTAGTTGTTGGAATAACTTGCGGTTTGCACCACAGGACTGTTCCACCAAAGACTATCTACGGTCTTTTCCAGTTTGCCATAACCCTCAATGACCATGTCACCTGTTTCCGTGTCGTACGTCCACGTAAGATGTTCACCGCATACGCCGTTATACACTGTCGCGTACACACCCGTTCCTTTTAGTAGTAAAAATGCTACAAAAAGCATACAAAAAACATTTTTCTTTTTCATAATTTGCAGATTTAAAAAATTTGTACTAATTTTGCAGTCGAAATCATGTTTCGAAATCTGGTGCAAAGGTACTGCTTTTTTTTGACATGTGCAAATTTAGCAGTTGTATGAGCACTATTTGACAAACTCTGTAACATGCTATAAATCAATCATTTATAAAATATGATAAAAAATAAAGTTGTACGATACGTTGAATCGGGTGTTTTTTGCCTGATTTTTTGCTTGCAAGGTTGTCATTTTTCATCTCAAAATGACCAAAAAAGGCTTCAAGAAGCAGAAGAATTATACCATCAGGGAATATCTTCTAATAGTAGTAGTCAGTATGAAAGTTCTACTATATATTTGAAGCAAGCAGAAGATATATTGACAAGCCTTCCTTATTCCGTGCGGAGAGATCAGTTATTAGGACTGACGTGGTTTGGTTTAGGCAATACTTCCGAAAGTGAAATGCTATATGACATTGCGCAGAATTATTACCGCAAAGCGATACCGATGCTTAACTCGGATAGCAATGCTATATATACGATTTGTGCATACCGCGACATCGCGCGCACGATGGCACTGGCAGATGCTCCGCAAGATAGTGTCTTATGGTATTTCGCACAGGCAAAACACCATGCAAAAGCCATTAATAATGAATTATTAGAACTGGACATTGATGCTTATCGCTATCAACTATGTTACCCGGATAGTGTTCCGCAGCGGTTGGCTGTGTGTCGTCGCTTGGCTGAGGAATTCGGGGCAAATGCACGATACTCAGAGATAGTTGAGTTGTTGTTGGCACAACATGCTACGGACTCAGCAGCTTATTATTTGGAACGGCTTCATCCTAAAGATTCCTCTTATGTCTATTGGTTCGAACAGAGTTACGCCTATTTGCAAAGCAAGGTATTAAGGCAGCAAGGCCAGCCGAACAAGGCTTATGAGGTATTATTGGACTTATACGATCGTAAGATAGAAGAACTGCGTCGCGATGCGGGCGCACGCACGTACGCGCTCGCTTTACATTATGATGTCGCGCGCGAACAACAGTTAGCACAAGAAGCACAACGCGAAAAGAGGTGGCAAGGAATGCTTTCCTCTATTTTGGTACTGTTGCTTATATTGCTGGCAACGTTGTTATTGGTACTTTGGCGATATGGACAGCACAAACGACGTGAACAAGCAACTGCCTTACAAACCTTGCAAGACAAATACGCGCAGCAACTTCAATTGGCATTGGAACGACTTAAACAGAAAGTGAACTTAACGCGAGAGATGGAATTACAGCGCTTACGCGGTGATGAACCTGAGTTCCCAAAATGGTTGCAGACCTATCGCACTGAGCAACTGACGCTGAGTAAAGAGAGTATCGACGAACTGATTGCCTCTGTGGATACTGCTTTGGACGGTGCCATCAGCCGCTTGTGCAAGGAATATCCTGCACTCACGGAATCAGATATGCAGTTCGCCATCCTCACAATCATCGGAGCCTCCGATTCGGATATGGGTATTCTGCTCAATGTCCAAAAACAAACTATCTACCACCGCCGTCAAATTGTCCGCAAGCACGTTGACGCTTCCATCGAAGACATCGACTCCTGGCTCCGCTTATACGTTCTCCAAAGCAATCTCGTCCGATAGTCACCCTGTAACATCGGTCTATCATCTTCTTAACTTCACATTTGGAGAGGGATGGCTGCCCCTTATTTATTTTGCAAGGTTTTGCGGGTATAGACGAAGAACTCCATCAAGGCGAACAACGTGATAAAACCGGCGATGCCGTATGCCAACGGACGCGATTCGGGTGGGAAATGTAACCC
>JAGHTR010000004.1 GCA_018065205.1 Candidatus Colicola caccequi | reverse complement strand
CTTGCCCGATTGTGTTGTAATCAGGTGCTTACTGCCGGTTACTTCTTCAGCGGCACCTAAGAATTGGATTGTCATACGTTTAGAATTAGACCATCAATGCGCCTACAAGAGCCAAGATTGCGTAGAACTCAGGCAGAGCGCAATAAATCATGGTATTAGACATTACATCGTGACCGGCAGCAATGCTGGTGATACCATTAGCAGCCACTTGTCCTTGACGAACGGCAGACAGCAGGAAGACCAAACCGATACCGATACCAATACCGAGCAACAGCATAGGATTGGTAGCTACCATGCCACGCAACATGAGGAAAACAACGAAACCATACAAACCCTGAGTTGCAGGCAGAGCCGACAGAATCATGTACGCGCTAGCTTTCTCTTTGTTCTTTTTTAATGCACCTTCTGCAGCGTTAGCAGCGATGGTTGTTCCGTAAGCGGAACCTACACCGGAGAGACCTAAAATAAGGCCTAATCCAAGATAACCTAATAATGTTTCCATAATAAAAATGTATTTAAATTGTTAATAATTATTTCTTAAAGGGTTGATATAGTTTGCCGGAACCCTCATATCCGGCGTTTTTGAAGTACTCGACGAATGTTAGACGGAGCGGGTGTACAAATGCACCTAAGCAAGCCATCAATAGGTTGAGTACATGACCAAAGGTCACGATGGCGATAAAGCCAATCCATGTACCTACGTTAGGTGTTTCGCCCAAAACCATTTCGCCTAATTGGTTAAAGGCGGCACCTAACATACCACCGGCTAAGCCTAAGGCGTATAGACGTAAGTAACTGAGCACATCACCCATTATACCGGTAGCCATTCCGTAGGTGTCCCATAATCCGGCACCAATGTTAATCAGCGGATTACGTCCCGGTGTATTGAAGATAAAGATACCTAAGGCAGAAATCGCACCGATAACGATAAGTGTTATATTGGTTGCTTCTGCGCTCAGCAGGTTAGTCATCATCAATACTAATGTGATTAAGCTGCCTAAGATCAGTACCAGCCATCCCCAAGCGGATATCGTTTGTTTGAAGCCAAATCGTTTGGTGTAGCAAAGGCACTTAACCACCATGGCCAAGCATATATGTACGATACCGATTATGAGAGCTAATACCATCATCACGTCGTATCCGGCTATTTGTCCGTTAACGTCGCCAAGACTCTTCAACATAATCGTTTTGCCTGCAGCGGGGAACCACTCGGCGGTAAATAAGTCTATACCAAAGAAGCCACCCATTAGGTAACCGACGACTGTTGAACCAACACCCAAAGCCATGATGATAGGGCCAAGACCTTCAAACATCTCAATTTTCATCTTACCTCTATGAATGAGGTATCCGCATAGGATGAGCAATAAGCCATATCCGGCGTCTCCTATACAGAGGGCGAAGAATAGCAGGAAGAAAGGTCCTAAGATAGGAGTTGGGTCAAACTCGCCATAGTTAGGCCATCCGTACATACCGGTCAGGCATTCAAATAAGCGAGTGAACCAATTATTCTTGAGTTGAATAGGAGTTTTATCGTCGGGTTGTGGATCTTCCGCCTCGTAGTAGCAATCAAGAGTAGATAGGCGTTGGTCTAATGCGTCGGTGTTCTCTACCGGGCAGAAGCCTTCCAGCAGTTTCAGGCTACCTTCCGCTACACTATCAGTGGATAGGGTTACTTGAGTCCAATCAATCTGGCGATTGACTTCATCTAATTCTTCTTGCGTCTCGGCTAAGTGGGCTTGTCCCCATGCTTCGATACGTGCATTGGCAGCGGTTAATAGACCATTGAGTGCTTCTACATCTTTGAGCAAAGCGTCCGATGATTTCTCGTTAAGGGTCTCTATCGTTACATCTTCACTATCAACAGGTTGCAGCGCCACAAAGTAGGTCTTGCCGCCTACGTCGGCTACGCGTACGCCCCACTCTTCCACGAACTTGCTGCTGAAGCAAGTGTAGTAATGGAGGTCATATCCGGCTTGTGCGATAGCGTCTAACTGTTTTTTATCAAAGTTACCCCACACGGCCATTCTGTTAGCCTCTTGTTGGGTAGCGGCTATTTTGTCCAGCACACTTTGTTTCTCTTTGAGCAGTTGATCGGGAGCGCCTTGTTTGATGATGTGCTCCAGTTCTTGCTTTCGTTCAATAGCAGCTTGCAGCGTTTCGTTCTCGGCTATGCCTTCGGCTTTGAGGGTGACATG
>JAGHTR010000160.1 GCA_018065205.1 Candidatus Colicola caccequi | reverse complement strand
ACGGAATCCTTGCACCATTGTTGATTAAGGGGATTCTTTACTCTTTCTCCCAATTGATGGGTAACTTGAATGACGCCATCCTGCGGTTGCGGTTGAGGTTGGGGTTCGTCATTGGATTCTTTACATCCGGTTAATGCGATGGCGGCTACAGCCATCAGTGCCAAAAATAGTTTTTTCATAATAATTCTATTCAATCAGTATGGTATGGTATCCCTGCCCTGAGGTTTGGGCGGTTGCGGTGTTCCATAGTCGCCTATTTCATCTAAGTCTTTATTCAGGTCAATGGTAAATGCCTCGCTCATATCGTTATGCACATTAAAGAGCACCGTGCGCTTGGCAAGATTATAGACAGCGGAATAATTGGTTTTATTGTCAGGATACTCCATTGTATAGGTGCCTTCCTGCAAGCACTTAAGGGCTTGGAACTCACTCATAATCGGCTTGTAGGCTCTCATCATTTGTCCTGCACGAACCTTGGCGCTAAAGCCAAACTGCCATGGGTCGGTAATATACGTTGCCGTAGCCTTCGGGTTGCAGTAATAGTTCTCCATACAATTGAACTCATAAGGAATCACGTGAGGAGTAAGCGGCAATATCTTTTGACGGTCTTGTGAGCGCATGACATACAACGTATCTCCCCAATACTCAAATACAGCAAAGTCGCCGGTAGCATCTGCTATAAGGAAATGCCCATTCATAATATGGTTCAGTTGGGTATAATCGTATTTGGTACGCAACGCCGTTTCTACATCTTTCACCGTGGCGCATTGGGTAAGCAACATATAGTACATTGACGAGTTAACCAATTGTGGCAGAGCTCCCTGACCTTTTTTATCTTCGTTGGTCAGTTTCGGCATTGTATGATTAGGGTCTGACATCTCGGTTGGAGTCAGCGGCGGTAATTGTAACATACAATAGCACAAGCCTTGGTCATTCATTCCGCCCAAATGCGCCATGTGCTGAGTAAAAAGGATAGAGAGGTCGGAAGTGCCGTCCATTAAGCGACCTGTCTCTACGAACTCCGGAGCAAACCGAATACAGTTATAAATAGTGTTGGACAATGCCACAAAACCATATTTTCCAGCCATAGGTTTTTGGTAAACAGCAATGATACTGCCACCGGCACCATCCATATTATGGCAGAAAAGAAGTTCGTTCTTCTCGTTATGGCAGATGAACGAGGAACAAGCGGTTAGAGGATCATCCATCGGTTTGGGTTCAGGATGTTCTTTGTACAATATATCCAAATAGTCATTGAGATACTTTAATTCGCCTTTCAGTTCCTTGTCATATGTGTATCGTTGACCGCCAGTTTTCCACAATTGGTCCATCGGAAAATCTGCCAAATAGTCCATATAGAATAGGCGTTTTTTAGATACATGGCGAAGGGACTTTAATGTCTCTTCGGACTTGGCTAACTTGAGGTTGTTTACATCTCCGATGGGATTAGGAGATTTCTCCGTGTAAGAACGCAATGCCGTAATCTTTGTTCCATCTGTTTGGGAAGGGCTACTTGGTTCATCAATCCTGTCTTTACATCCTGTTAATGCGATGGCGGCAATGGCCATCAGTGCCAAAAATAGTTTTTTCATTTTAATTCCTTCTTTGCATTACTTGCGTCATGCAGTGGGCAGCACCATAGCCGCAGATGAGTTGCTCCAATGGCACCCACTCTACCTTTACACCATGTGCT
>JAGHTR010000189.1 GCA_018065205.1 Candidatus Colicola caccequi | reverse complement strand
GTTTGTTTTTGCAAATAATATTTGCATATATGCGATTTTTTTTGTAATTTTGCGGGCAAAATTGTGTTGACACAGTAATTTGGTAATTATAATTTTATTATGAATATATCGTATAAATGGTTAAAACGCTACATCGACCTCCAAGATGATGCCGAAACAGTAGCAAAAATCCTCACCAGCATCGGCTTGGAAGTGGGAACAGTTGAGAAAGTGGAAAGTATCCGTGGTGGATTAGAAGGTCTCGTCGTAGGCGAAGTTGTAACATGTGTGCCGCACCCCAATAGCGACCATCTTCATATCACCACTACCCGTGTTGCAGAAGGCGAGGAACCCATCCAAATCGTTTGCGGTGCCCCCAATGTGGCAGCCGGACAGAAAGTGATTGTGGCTACTATCGGTACCAAACTCTATGATGGAGACGAATGTTTTACTATTAAACGTGGTAAAATTCGTGGCGAAGAAAGCCTTGGTATGATTTGCGCCGAGGACGAAATAGGTGTTGGTACCAACCACGACGGCATCATGGTGCTGCCTGCTGATACCAAAGTCGGCTTGCCTGCCAAGGAGTATTTTCACGTTGAGGATGATACGCTCATTGAAGTAGATATTACCCCTAACCGCAGCGATGGAGCCAGCCATTATGGCGTCGCTCGTGACCTGTATGCTTACTATCAAGCGCACGGTCAGAACATCCAATTGCGCAAACCCGCTGTCTCTGCTTTTAAGGTTCAGAGCAATGCCCTGCCTATCAAAGTGACCGTTGAGAACACCAACGCATGCCCGCGCTACACGGGTGTTAGCATACAAGGTGTAACCGTCAAAGAGTCTCCCGATTGGCTCAAAACTGCCCTGCAAACAATCGGCTTGCGTCCTATCAACAACATCGTAGATGTCACTAACTTCGTGCTGCACGAGATGGGTCAGGCCCTGCATGCCTTTGATGCCGATAAGATAAAAGGTCAGCAAGTTATCGTTAAGAACGCCGTTGCCGGACAGAAATTCGTCACGTTGGATGGGGTAGAACGTACTATGTCCGATGCCGACCTGATGATTTGGAACGCCGCTGAGCCTATGTGCATCGCCGGTGTCTTTGGCGGTCAGGATAGTGGCGTAACAACCGACACCAAGAATGTTTTCCTCGAAAGTGCTTATTTCGACCCCGTCTGCATTCGTAAGACCGCTCGTCGTCACCAACTGTCTACCGATGCCAGTTTCCGTTACGAGCGTGGTTGCGATCCCAATAACACCCTCTATGTTCTCCAACGTTGCGCCCTGCTCATTCAGGAGGTTGCCGGAGGACAAATAGCCATGGAGGTATCCGACAATGGCACCAAAGCATTCCCCGGATTTGAGGTGAATCTGCAAGAGGATTATGTCAATCGTCTCATTGGTAAGACATTAGGTAAGTCGTTGATAGAAACAATCTTAACTGCTCTTGATATGCAATTTACCGCCGTCGATGGTGGTTGGAAAGTGATTGTGCCTCCTTATCGTGTGGATGTGCAGCGTCCTTGCGATGTGGTGGAAGATATCCTGCGTATCTATGGCTACAACAATGTGGAGTTCCCCGAAAAACTCAATACAAGCCTCAGTTATGGTCAACACCCGGATCCTGTTGCTCTGCAAATCAAAGTGAGCGAACAACTGACCGCACAAGGTTTCTATGAGATACTTAACAATAGTCTCACCAAAATCAATTACTACAAGGATAATGAGTGGCTCAATTCATGCGTCAAAATCATGAATCCGCTTAGTCAGGACCTTGGCGTAATGCGTCAAACATTGTTATTTGGCGGTTTGGAGAGTATCCAACGTAACGCTAACCGCAAGAAGAGTGACCTCAAGTTTTACGAGTTTGGTAACTGCTACCACTTCACTAAGAACACCGAAGTCGAGGAGCCCATTCAACAATACACGGAGGAACCTCACTTAGGCTTATGGTTAACCGGCAATAAGACGCTGGCAAGTTGGGTTGGAAAACCATCTCCAACCTCTTTCTATCAACTGCACGCATATGTGAATGACATCCTGCGTCGTTTGGGCGTTAACGTAGATAAACTGAGCCTGGAACCCGCTATTGTGGAGGGTGCCGAGACTTGCTGCGGACTCGCACAATGTTTTATGGACGGACTCGTAATCAAGCAGCCTAATGGCACTGTCCTTGGTTACATGGCTATCGTCAATCGCCAACTGCTCAAGCAGTTTGATATAGATAATCCTGTCTATTTCGCTGACCTCAATTGGAAACAATTAGTTAAGGCTAACAAGCAGTATAAACCTGTTATCGAAGACCTGCCTCGTTTCCCTGAAGTAGAGCGTGACTTCTCACTCATCGTAGATAAGAACGTACGCTTTGCCGACTTGGCTAAGGCTGCCACGGATACCGAGCGCAAACTGCTCAAGGGCGTTATCCTTTTCGATGTATATGAAGGCAAAAATCTAGAAGAAGGTAAAATGAGTTATGCCCTGCGTTTTGTGCTCCAAGATAAGGAAGATACACTCAAGGATAAACAGATTGAAAATATCATGAACCGCCTGCAGAAGACCTTTGAAGATAAGTTCAGCGCCAAATTGAGAAGTTAAGCATGGATTGGAGAGACGAAATACTAAAACGCAGAACCTTCGCCATCATCAGTCACCCGGATGCCGGTAAAACGACCTTGACGGAGAAACTGCTGTTATACGGAGGAGCCATTCATGTGGCAGGAGCGGTTAAATCGAACAAAATCAAGAAAACTGCTACATCCGATTGGATGGAGATAGAGAAACAACGTGGCATATCGGTGGCTACTTCCGTGATGGGATTTGACTACCGGAGAGCCTCCGGAGGCGATAACTCCACCGTTTATCATATCAATATCTTGGATACTCCCGGTCACCAAGACTTTGCCGAAGATACATTCCGTACCTTAACGGCTGTGGATAGCGTCATTATTGTTATTGATAGCGCCAAAGGTGTAGAGACCCAAACACGCCGCTTAATGGAGGTCTGCCGTATGCGTAAAACACCTGTCATGGTCTTTATGAATAAGATGGACCGCGAAGGTAAGGACCCCTTTGACCTCATGGATGATGTGGAGCAAGAATTAGGGATAACTGTTACTCCTATTACATGGACGGATGGTCAGGGGGTTAAGTTCACCGAGTCCTTCCTTTTGGACGAGACTGGCAAGAAAAGACTGCCACAAGAGACCCAAGACCTCATCTCTATCTATCCTGAATTTGATAAAGAGGCTTACTTGGCTGGCGACTTGGCTCCTGTCTTCTACGGCAGTGCCTACAAAACCGTTGGCGTGCAAGAACTGCTGGACTTCTTCGTAGAGAATGCTCCCAGTCCTCGTCCCATTGAGGCAATGGAACGTAAAGTGGATCCAATGGAAAATAACTTCACCGGATTCTGCTTTAAGATTCATGCTAACATGGACCCCAACCATCGCTCGTGTATCGCTTTCTTCAAAATCTGTAGCGGTCGCTTTGAACGTAATGTCTATTACAAGCATGTTCGCAAGGACCAACAGATGCGTTTCTCGGCTCCAACCTGCTTCATGGCCCAAAAGAAAGAGACCGTAGATGAGGCCTTCGCCGGAGACATAGTCGGACTGCCCGATACAGGTAACTTCAAAATCGGTGATACTCTTACTGCAGGAGAAAACCTCCACTTCAAGGGACTGCCTTCATTCTCGCCTGAGATGTTCAAGTACATCGAGAATGCTGATCCCATGAAGCAAAAACAACTGGACAAAGGTGTACATCAACTCATGGATGAAGGCGTGGCACAACTATTTGTCCGTCAACTCAACGGACGCAAGATAATCGGTACCGTCGGACAACTTCAGTTTGAAGTTATCCAATACCGATTGGAACATGAGTACAATGCCAAGTGCCGCTGGGAGAATATGAATATGTACAAGGCCTGCTGGATTGCACCGGCCAACCCCGGTAATCCCGAGGACGAAGAAGAACTGCGCGTCTTCAAAAACCGCAAGGCCCAATATATGGCTACCGACAAGGACGGACGCGATGTCTTTATGGCTGATAGTGCCTATATCCTCAATATGGCACAAAACGATTATAAGCATATACAATTCCACTTTACAAGTGAATTTTAATATTAACATTAAATTTATTCAGTATGAAAAACATGAAATTTAGACTGATTGTCATGAACTTCCTCGAATATGCTGTTTGGGGAGCGTATCTGACATGTATGAGCCGCTACCTGGC
>JAGHTR010000150.1 GCA_018065205.1 Candidatus Colicola caccequi | reverse complement strand
TGTAGCGTCTATTGACCTGACAAACGATAACAAGGCACTCGCAGATAATCACATGAACCTGCTCACAAGCGATTTTATCGTTAATGCAGAGAATGGCGTCTACTGGGAAGTAACCAGTCCGCTGATGGAACAATGGGTCTATCCTGATGCCGCTATTGCCAATCAATGGAGAGTGGCTTTCCCTTGCCGTCCCACCGATGTTATTATGCAAGTGAGCAAGACCGGCAACGTACGCGAAGTATATGCCTTCCCCAAACCTGTACCTGACTTTATTCCCGGTAAGTTTGCAGCAGACTCTTTTGTAGTTTGCTTAGGCGAGACTTTGTATCTCAAAGACATTGAATTATCTCTTAATGAAGATCCATTGGGCGGAGCAGGAAACTATTCCGTTCAATTAATGCTTAATTACTTGGACGAGAAGGGAGAAGTGGACCATAACGAGATTCTAATTAGTGCTTCTTCTTGGGGAGAATATATGACTAGTTATAACAGCAAGTCATGGATTCCCACCGAGCCCGGTCATTACACACTGCAACGCTACGCTGCTGATGAGCAATGCCATCCGGAACTGATGGAGGCGGAAGGTATCGTGCCAATCTTTGTGCCTGCCGAACTGACACCTGGCAAAATTACGATAGAGTCTGATACATTATGTAATATCAACCAAACTATCACTATTACCAGCAAAGAGCCTGCTATTTGCGAGGGCACTAAGATTTCTTATTATTGGAAAAAGAACAACGAAGTCATTCCTAACCAAAATGGTTTGGAATTGGTTGACTACCTCTTGCCAACAGCCGGAACCTTTGCCTTTACTCGCTATGCATACAATAACGCGTGTGTAGATAGCGTAAATGCTCTTCCATCCGATACGGTTACTGTAGTCGTGTATAATAAATTCAACGAAGGATCCGTTACCAACCGAGAGATTGTTGGTTGCACGGTACAGGATATTTTAGAACAACTATCTACTATTTACGAAACACAATCTCCTACCGGAGGTAAATGGCCATATGGTTATCAATGGATGATGATGATAGACGATGGTGCAGCTCAACCTATTAGCGGTGCTAACCAACCTGATTTAAACCTGAGCGATGCCGGATTAGCGGACGCTCACGATTACGTCATCTATCGCACGGTAATGGACAGTTATTGCCAAACAGATTGGAGTAAGAGCGAAGGTCAAGTAAAGATACAGATTTATAGCGAAATAACCGGAGGCAAGATTGAAAACAAGACGATTCAAGCGGATTGCATCATGCCGGATACCGAAGGGGCTATTCCTGTGCAAATCCAATCCCTGCAATCGGCTACCGGACGAGGCGATATAGAGTATAATTGGTATATGGTGGTGAATGATGAAACCTACAACCCCATTGACTTGGAACAACACACAGAAGCATTGGATTACGAATTGAATTATCGTTCCGTGCAGAACAACGCTACTTACACTTTCTTCCGCACCGCTACCAATACATCTTGTAACGGAGAAGAAGTGCGTTCCGAAGGCGAAACGACCTTGCAAGTAGTGATTGCCACTAACGTGGATTCCACTCACTACATCTGCGAATCGCTGTTCGAAGATGGTCAATACACGTTCTACTATCCCAATGCCGAGAATCCTCGTCAGACACATGTCTTCCACAAGGATGATTTACAAGATTGGGAGTTCACCGATAAGTTGGAATCCGGATGCGAACCTAAAGTAATAATTCGTCCTGTGTTGACCTTGGCACCTAAGATTCAGACCGATGACATTGCATCTATCTGTCAGGATGGCGGTGCCGGAACTCTCACTATCTACTTTGAGATGTTAGAAGGCGAAGCCGATGCTTATAACATTGAATTAAGTGAGAGTCTGCGTCCCTTCTTTGATGGCGAAAAGTATATATCCGGCATCATGCCGGCCGTTTCTGCAGGACACTCAGGAGCCATTACCGTACAATGCCAGCGTATTGGCATATCCGGCGGCGACAAGATAATGAACCTGCAAGTAGCCAAACTGATTGATGGTCAAGAACTCTGCTATAGTGCCATGAGCAAAATCACACTGAATGTCACTCAAGGCGGGTATGTATTGGATAAGTACGGCAAAGTGCTCTTTATTGACAATAACCCCAAGCACCCCACCGATCCTAAGTTCATTGCCTACCAATGGTACAAGAACGGCCAACCTGTCGAGGGGGCTACGGGTCAGTATTACCATGAAGATGGAGCATCGCTCAATGGCAGTTACTTTGCGGACCTGTTCTACTTTAATGGTGGAAGGGAAATGATTCTGCGTACTTGCCCCATCGAGATGGAGAATGGCACAAAGCGCAATCAGGAAAATGCAACTGATTCGGTAAGTAAGAGACTGGAGAATGGTCAAATCATTATTCAGCGTGG
Organism: Candidatus Colicola caccequi; assembly: GCA_018065205.1. Lineage (GTDB taxonomy): Bacteria > Bacteroidota > Bacteroidia > Bacteroidales > Paludibacteraceae > Colicola > Colicola caccequi. The sequence continues at coordinate 4,425 of JAGHTR010000150.1, read as the reverse complement.
TGATGCCGAATATACAATTTTAGGAAGTGAGTTATAATGGAGAAAGGAGTACGATTATGAAAAAGATTATCATAGCAATTACCGTCCTTTTTGTTTGTGGACAAGTAATGGGTCGCAACTACCCGGATTCAGTTCGTGAGGCCAGCCAAGCTCAATCACGCATCTATAAAGGTTTCAGTATTGATGTAAGTGGCGGTGTAGGTATAAGCCGTATTGATTTCCAACATTGGGGACAAAAAGGCAATGATGCGTTCCGCGAGAATCATATAAGCAATCATATTGCCTTCCCCAGCGGCAATGTAGGCATTGGACTTACTTACTACTTCGTTCCTTGCTTTGGTTTAGGAACAGGTTTGGAGTTTACCACCTATCGCTCCTACACCAAAATGGGTCCTTGGAGTTTTGAGGGCACCGATAAATACGGCGATGATTATATTCAAACGCTCAGTACCGATGCTAAGGAACAACAGGACATCTATATGTTAGAAGTGCCTATCGGACTGCATTTCCGTGCCATCGGTGAAGGCAAACGTGCCGGATTCATTGGTGCATTAGGCGTTAAGTTAGGTTTTCCTGTTAAGAGCACGTATGAACTCAAGAATGCCGCTACGATTAACAATAGCGTGTACTACCCTATCTACGATTTGACAATGAGTCAAGTGCCTTCTGTACTGGAAAATGGTTCTATTCCTGCCTACTCAGGTTCGTTTGGGACTGTAACCGGAGGTAATGCGCAGCGCAAGATGAATACACTCAACTATGCCGGATATGCTCAAGCCGGTGTGCTCATCCAATTATCTCAACGCATTGATATGAGCGTCACCGCCTTTGCTACTTACTACATCAACGATGTCTTTAGTACGCGAGGTAATGATGAGGTACGCTTTGGCAATAACCTGCCTAAGAACGAGTACCCCACTATCATGAGTGATTCACGCAGCGAACAAGGATTACTTAACACCAATACCGTCAAGGATGTACACCCTTGGAACGTGGGACTCAAAATCGGTTTCCATTTCAATACAGATAAGACCGACGCTGAACGTGCTTACGACCGCGAACAACGCCGTCTGCGCAACCAAGTAACAGAAGAACCTATCTATAACGAACCCATCTATAGCGAACCTATCTACGAGGAGCCCGTTATCGAGCAACCTATAGAGGAAATAATAGAAGAACCTGTACCGGTAGTGCCTATCGTAGAAGAAGAACATGGTTGCACCGACACACTATATATCTACGTACGTGATACCGTTTATATCCACGACACCGTATATGTAGGCGTAGAGCAACCGACTGACGAAGCAGTAAATCTGCTGAACGAAGTGATGGAAAAGAGCATTATTTGGTTTGGGTTAGATTCTGATGTGCCTATTCTTGAACCGGCCGATATCCTCGTGCAGATAGCCGATATCCTTAAGCAGCACCCTGACCAGCAAGTCTATGTGAATGGTCACGCCTGCCGTTTAGGTCGTGCCGACTATAACCGCAAACTGGCTATGCGTCGTGCTTTTGCAGTGGCTACCGAATTAGAGAACCTCGGAGTCCGTCGCGATCAAATGATTGTGCGCACCAAGGGGGCTAATGAACCCTACCGATTCAATGGACAACATACATTGCAGAAAGATAGACGCGTGGAAGTTATTCCCGTTGAAATGGTAAATGAATAAAACAAAATATGAGCGGCCCATCAGGTCGCTCATTGTTTTGATGATCCATACATATCCATTATATCTTGGACTGCTCTAATCATCCCATTCTGCCACCAGGAACATAGGTCTTAGGAGCCTCATACGTTTCCAATTGCGGGAACTCCAAACGACGTTTCAGCGTCTTAATGTACTCACGAACCGCATCTAATAAACGTCCCTCAATCATGTTGACATCAGCATGATCGCGCACCGTAGCGTCGATGATTGCCTCTCTCAATTGCAACTGCTCATCATACAGAGGAAGCAACTTCTCAATCTCGCCACCAATAGCTTGCAGTGGCTGGTCTTGCAACTTGCACCACTCACGAGCAATCGCAACATTAGCCTCCTTAACAATGGCATTCATACGGTCATAGTAGGTTTTAACAAAAGCAGGAGCCGGAAGTTCATCATAATAATAAGCCGGAGATTCTTTATCTACACGCTGCCAGCATTCGTCTTGAATAGCCCTAATGCGATCATAATAGGGTTGCACGACTTTCTTATCAAAGTTTTCAACAGCCGTTTCGCCTTGAGCGGACATAATGAATACTTGTTGAGCATTCTCTGTGACTTGTATGTTAATCTCCATAATACGGTTTATACGCTCCATATCTTGCTCCTCCGTGTCACTCGTTCCTTGCATACCAGTAGCTTGTACCATTTGACCAATACGCGAGTTTTGGGCGCGACTCATCATCTCCGGATGAGAACGCATATAAGCCTCGGCTTCGCGATCGGACATCTTACTGAGTTTTTCCATCTCTGATTGCGAAAAACCGGCGTTCTTAGCCAACATCGGCATCAGCAGAGCCTCTATCTCTTCCTCACTCATAGTAGCCAATTGCTCCATCGGAATACCTAACTCCTGAATCATCTGCATCATGTTATTGCCCATCTCTTGACGCGCCTGCTTTTGTTTTGCAGAAGCACCACTAATCACGCCCACTTGGTTCCGCGTAGCCATAGTAGCTGCTTGCACTCGTGCAATGGCTTGATTAGAAGTTTCTTCCAATTGATTGAGCACTTGTTGATAATCCGCATCCTTTTGATTGCGCACTTGCTCGGACAGCAGCTGGTCGGCAGTAGGATACGAAGATACTTGGTCGTAGAATGCACGAGGGGTCTGTGCAAACACCATCATTGACATCATTGCCAATACTAATGTAATACTTTTTTTCATTTGTTATTTGTAATTTATGATTGGTTATTTCTAATCTCCGTACTGGATATATCAAAAAACGGGGCGTCCTTTAGGAAGTTAACATTACCGGAGTGCTCGGAAGCACCGGAGTGCCCGCAGGCACCGTTTACGTTTACGTTTGCGTTTACGTTAGGAGGCTTTGCGTCCCGCCTAGGATAGACGAAGATCGGGAAATGCTCCCATATAAACTCCCACTCTTTCCATTGGTTAAAGATACGCCAGTTATCTTCGCCAATAACGAGACTGAATTGATGCTCAGGATAGGCTTTAATTAGTTCACGTAGCGTATTGGCCGTATAGGACGGACGAGGCAAACCGAACTCAAAATCCGATGCTCGCAACCCGGCAATGCCCTTTATGGCTCGTTTAACACCTTCTAAACGCTCCTGTTCATCTGCTAATTGCGATTGGTCCTTCAACGGATTATTCGGACTAACCATCAACCACACCTCATCTAAACCGGTATGTTCCACCACCCATTTAGCCAATCCTATATGACCAAAATGCACCGGATTGAAACTGCCTCCATATATACCTATCTTAGCCATTTCGAGTGCAAAGGTATAAATTATTTGGGACATACGCAAAAAAAATAACTATTTTATGAAAAATTATTTGCATATATGCAATATTTTTTGTACTTTTGCATCCAAATTTGAAAATCGTAATTATGATACGCACAACATTTAATCGTTTACGGGAGGTGAAAGACAGTCTCCCACACGGAAGTTCGGCTGTTATTGCCGAGGAGTTAGGTATTGCAGCCGATGATGTTAGAGACTTCTTTAGTGGCACAGCCAGTGGCGATAGCGGTTACCACTTGGAGCCGGGTCCTGATGGCGGTATCGTTACATTAGATAACACCCGCATCCTGGAAGTTGCCTTGCGCCTCGCCTGGGAAAAGAACAATGGTTTATAAACAACATTCATACATACGTTTAGGGAGGAACGCCATACGAACGATGGCGCTTTTCCTATGTCTATTGGCGGGCGCATACGCTTACGCACAAGACACGGTACCGGCTAAGAAAAAGTGGTTGGACGACTACCCCAAGCATATCGGTTTTACGTGGAATGCACAAGTTAAAACTGTGGCTAACTACCTATGGCGCGGTGTGTATGTAGGCGGATTAGCGCTGCAGCCTTCTGCACAAGTGGGATATGGAGGACTGTACTTAGACATGTGGTGGAATATCGGTTCGTACGATTGGACCTTCAAGCATAACCCGGATAATGCTCGGGTCAAAGGTTTTAATCCTGAAGTGGACCTCACGATAGGCTTTAGTAGATGGGGACTGAACGTAAGGTATATGCACATGTACTATTTTGACACCTATAACAATGGCGACAAGACCACCTACATTAATGGCGGCAATAGTCGATTCTTTGACTTCTCCAATCCGGCGCAGGGAGGAATAACACAAGAATGGGATATCAGTTACCGCGTATCGGATAAGTTGCCACTCAGTATCCTCATTGCCACTCGTACGTGGGGAAGGGACGGATATGATGATAATGGTACCCGCAAAC
>JAGHTR010000016.1 GCA_018065205.1 Candidatus Colicola caccequi | reverse complement strand
TTCGCACCACGCACCAGCATTCCAATCAAGGATGTAATAGATGTGGCATTCGTTGATTTCACCTGCGTCAATGCGGTTCCAAGCATCCCAAGTAGGTTCGGTTGCATCATTCGCATTGCGGATAAAGATGATACTGTCCGCTTTCTCGTTAACTTTGAGAGTGAGTGTATCGTTGTTGTTCGTTGCCCATTCAGTCCATTGACCTTCGAGGTCATCTGCCCAAATCCAAGCGGCTACTTTAGCGCCGTCCTTTGACCATAACGTATCTTGAACAATCGTCAAGTCAAATGTCTTGGCAGGTTCTTCTTGTTTGAAAGTACCAGTTACGGTTACTTTGCCATTAGCTATCGAAACAATGACATTGTTCGGAGTCTCAACAATAAAGTGGATATTACCGTCCTTATCGCCTACACCGGCAGAGCATTCTTCGCTCAGTGCAGCAGAGCCCCAACTTTGTCCAGCAGGATCCCAAGCACCGTTGGTTATCTTCATCTCGTACTCACCTGCCGCCATTGCCGTAAAGGTATGCGTACTATCGTCCATCTCAATGGCTTGAGCGTCCCATGCTTTCTCACCGCAAAGAGCAGCGTTACCGGTAATATAGTACTTGGTCTCAACCGGTTGTGGTTCACCAGATTTAACAGCATTGGCCGTTAATGCCGGTGTGGCAGGAGTAAGTGTAAAGGTTACTGTATAAGTACCAGCTTCACTAATAGTCAGTTTGTTGTTACCAGAAGAAGGGTATTCCCAAATACCCCAAGCATGGTTTTTAACTGCTTTGTACTCGTAATCGCCTGCAGCAAGAGAGATGTTTTCTTTTACCAATTGATAGGTGCCATCCTTCATGTCGGTCATGTCATTGGCTGTTGCGCTTGGATCCCAATCGGCTCCCATCAGCGCACTTTGTCCTGCGATGGTGTAAACTGCGTCAGATGCTGCACCTTTCGTACCAAAGAAAGTGGCTTTCTTTTGGTTTTTGTCCACTACAATTTTGGTAATAGACAATTTACCATCTGTGCTGATGTTGTCACCATTGGTTACTAGGTTAATGGTAACACCTTGCTCTGAACATGTTGCTTCTTCTGTAGAACCAAAATTGAGAACACTTCCCCAATTGGCATCTGCAAATTTAAACTGACCCTCTAAATCAAAGGTCTTGTCCAAAGTAAATGTTCCATCGCCTTTGTCGGTGAATTTGTAATCAGCTGAGGCATTCCAACCATTGACACCACCCCTGAGATACAAATCTTCCGCATTGATTGCAGTCAAACTCATGAGCATAACTGCAAGAAAAGTTAGAAACTTTTTCATTTGTTAGTTTTTTTTGTTAATAATTATTGTTAATTAAGATAGTTAAGTTACTTAACTTCACCACCTAATATGTTAACGAACGTATTGCCATGCTTGATAACGATTTGATTACCATACATGATTTTGCGAGCAGTACTTTGAGTTACGATTTCAGGCAGAGCCGTGGTAGCGTAGAAACTCCAATTGCCCTCGGAATTGCCACCGTCGGAACCCCAACCAGTGATGTTGAATTGGTTTTCACCGCTTTCCAGTAACCAAAGGTCACCCGTTTGATTCCACTTCTTTTCCCAATCAGGAGCCTCTGCGTCAGCATTCAAACGAACAAAAATAACTTTGTTGCTGGACTCTGCGATTTCTGCAGAATAAATTCCATCAGCACCTTTGGTCATAAAAGCAGACCATTGACCTTGATTGTCATCTTGCCAATGCCAAATAGCAAACTTAGCATCCGCTTGATCCCATAACTCTGAACCTCCTGTATTGAGGTACAACGTTTTTGCATTCATTGCCACTATGCTCATTAGAGATAGTGCCACAATAGAAAAGATTTTTTTCATAAGCATTAAAATTGTTTTGTTAATAATTATTGTTTGTGTTTACGTGTATGCGCGTGTGCGCAATACCTTATTATATTTATTTTATTTGTCGTCCAAAGATATCGTAGTAATGTCCATTCGCCTCAATGCGCAATTGCCCATTATAAAGCATCTTGCGAGTATGTACGGCCGTAGCTTGTGGTATATCCTCCAAGCCAACAGGACCATCACCGGTGTAATATACAGCGTATGTCTCACTCTTGACCGCAATCTTATATCCCTGTGGCACAGGTTCCGAAGCAGCGGCAGTTCCTAAGTAGAGAATGATGTCGCCATACTTGCCGTAGATGGTAGC
>JAGHTR010000104.1 GCA_018065205.1 Candidatus Colicola caccequi | reverse complement strand
ACAAAATGCTGCTCGTATAGCGGTATTAAATGGTCAAGAGGGAACCGCTATCGAATGCACCGCCGACGGTTTTGGTGGGCCGATTCGATTGATGGTAGGTTTTGCAGCAGACGGCACTATCTTAGGTTACGAAGTGCTGGAGCAGCAAGAGACACCCGGCTTAGGCACACATATCGTAGAGTGGTTCAAAGATACCACCAAACCCGGTCAAAATATTGTGGGTCGTCAGGCTACAGGTCGATTTACCGTCAGCAAAGACGGCGGTGATGTAGATGCTATTACGGCAGCCACTATCTCGTCCCGCGCTTTCCTGCGTGCTATCAACGCAGCGTACATTGATTGGAAAGGTCAACAGGGCGAACAGGTAGAAGCGATGACCGGAGCCAGCATGCGTGTAGAGACCTATTCCGCAGATTCATGTAAGGGACATCATCACGAAGGAGCATGTTGTGGTCATTGCGAAGGAAAGGAGGCTTGTCATGAGTAATGCTTGGAAAACATTAACGAACGGCATCATCAAGGAGAATCCAACGTTTGGATTGGTTTTAGGTATGTGCCCTACTCTGGCCACAACCACCAGTGCCGTCAACGGTATGTCAATGGGATTAGCCACACTCTTTGTGCTGGTTTGCTCTAATGTAGTCATATCGCTGCTCAAGAACGTCATCCCGGATAAGGTGCGTATTCCTGCCTTTATCGTGGTAATTGCTACATTCGTGAGTATTCTGCAATTAGTGATGCAAGCGTACGTACCGGCTATCTATGCTACGTTGGGTATTTTTATTCCGCTGATTGTAGTTAACTGTATTGTCCTTGGTCGCGCAGAGGCTTTTGCATGCAAGAACAGCATCGGACTCAGTGCCTTAGATGGTATCGGTATGGGGTTAGGCTTTACATTGTCTCTTACAGTGATTGGTGCTATTCGTGAGTTATTAGGCACCGGTTGTGTCTTTGGACAACAAATCTTCTCCGATACGTACGGAGCATTGATCTTTGTATTGGCTCCGGGTGCCTTCATCTGCTTAGGTTTTGTGATGGCATTGGTGCAGAAGTGCTTAGCGCACAGCAAATAAAGTGCTTAGAGCACCCCAGTAAAAGTACTTAGGGAACATCGATAAATATATAATGTTATGATTTACTTTTTGATATTCATCTCTGCGATATTCGTTAATAATATCGTATTGAGTCAGTTCTTAGGCATTTGTCCGTTCTTAGGTGTCAGCAAGAAGATTGACACCGCCCTCGGAATGGGTGCCGCTGTGGCTTTTGTGCTCACTTTAGCCACTGTAGTGACGTATTTACTCAATAAACTGCTTATCCAATGGGGATTGGAGTTTATGCAGACTATCCTGTTCATTCTTGTGATTGCTGCCTTGGTGCAGATGATTGAGATTATTCTCAAGAAGATCTCTCCCTCTTTGTATCAAGCCTTAGGTGTATTCCTGCCTTTGATTACCACTAACTGCTGCCTATTAGGTGTCGCTATTCTTGTGGCTAATGGCACGGAGAAACTGCCGGCCGGTATCGCTAATCCCGGACTATTGGAAGGAACACTCTTTGCCTTTGCCACCGCTTTAGGCTTTGCCTTGGCGCTTGTGCTCTTTGCCGGCATTCGGGAACAGTTAAGTATGAATAAGATTCCTAAGGCTATGCAAGGCACTCCTATCGCTTTGGTGACCGCAGGTTTATTGGCTATGGCCTTTATGGGCTTTAGTGGGGTTGTTTAATCGTTGATTCAGATATATGTATAAACACAAATTGATTGTTTGTTTTGTCAGTCTCTGCATCGGTGGTTCCATTATGGCTACCGAGCGTCTGTTGACCTTGGAGAACTGCCGGCAGATGGCATTGGAGGACAATAAGCAGGCGCAGATTGACCAAGAAAACGTAGAAGCCGCTACCCTGATGCGAAAGGCTGCGGTCGCTAATTTCTTTCCTAAGTTCTCGGCTAATGGAGCCTATTTGTATAATTCGGAGCAAATCCATATCGTTCCGGATGTACTGACCTTATCTTCGGGCACACAGATATCCAAGAACGGATTAAGCACCATTGGATCAACCATTATTGGTCAACTGCTCAACAAAGGGATTGGTAACGCCTACGACGAGTTATATAAACAACTTACGATGGATACCCATCACATGTTTGCTGTGCAAGTGGGGTTTGTGCAACCTATCTATGTGGGCGGCAAGGTGATTCAGTACTACAAGTTAATGCGGTCGTACGAGAACATCGAGAAAATCAAGAGTCATAAGAACGATGCGCAACTCATCGTGAATGTAGAAGAGGCTTATTGGCGTGTGCTGAGTGTATCTGAGAAACGCAAGTTAGCCTATCAGTATGCGGACCTGATTCGTAAACTGTTAGCCAATGTAGAAGCCGCAGCCGAAGAAGGTGTCGCTACCAAGGCCGATATACTTAAAGTGCGCGTTAAACTCAACGAAGCCGAGACGAACGTAGCCAAGGCGGAAGATGGGCTGGCACTCAGTAAGATGGCGCTCTGCCAATTAATCGGACTGCCTTTGGGCGACTCTATCGTATTGGATGATTCCGGATTGGACGAAGTGATTATCGCTAATGACGAACTTGCGATGGAGGAGATACTGAATCGTCGCGAAGAACTGCAGATGCTGTCCGAAGCCAAGAACATGGCTAAGGCAGGAGTTAAATTAGCCAGTTCGCCCCTGCAACCTAACTTAGTGGCATCCGCTAATTATATCGCCACCAGCCCGAACCTGCAAAATGGTTTTAATAAGGACTTCAAAGGCTTCTTCTCAGTAGGTGTAGTGCTGAATGTACCTATTGCACACGCTAACGATATACTGAATTACAAGGCCGCTAAACATAAGGCTCGTACCGTGGAATTACAGATGGAAGAAGCATCTGAGAAAATTCAACTGCAAGCCACTCAGGATAAACACCGCGTAGTAGAGGCTAATAACTCCCTCATCCGTGCTAAAACCAATATCACCAATGCCGAGGAGAACTTACGCTTTGCACAAGCCGCATACGAAGAAGGTGTAGCCACCTCCACCGACCTGATGATGGCGCAGACCGCTTGGCAACAGGCTTATTCCGAAAAGATTGACGCCGCCATCGCACTACGTATGGCTGAACTCACCTTCCGTCAACACACAGGAACATTAAAATAGTGCTTAGAGCACTCCAAGATAACAACGAAAACGTAAACGAAAACGAAAATTATATAAATATGGCAAATTCACAACAATTTGATCAAAAACAAGGTAATATGATGTTGGGCCTTATTGTGCTCTTCTCTGTTATTATCATAGTAGCCTTAATTGGCATCTTGGCGGTTAGGCCTCAGCCCATCCAAATCTCCGGTGAAGCGGAGGCTGCTGAGTACCGCGTATCCGGTAAAGTGCCCGGACGTATCGAACGCTATCTGGTAGAGGAAGGCGATTTTGTGCATGCCGGCGATACATTGGTCGTCATCTATAGTCCTGAAGTAGAGGCTAAGATGGAGCAGGCTAAGGCGGCTCGTGCTGCTGCAGAGGCGCAGAACCAAAAAGCCATCAACGGTGCTCGTGCTGAGCAGATCCAAGGGGCATACGAACTGTATCAAAAAGCGTTGGCTGGCGAGGAAGTGTATCGTAAGTCCTTTGAACGCGTGAAGAAACTGCACGAGCAGGGGGTTGTTTCTACCCAGAAATATGACGAGACCGAAGCGCAATACAAAGTGGCGGTAGCCAATCGTAATGCTGCCGAGTCGCAATATAACATGGCGGTGAAGGGTGCCCGCGAAGAGGACCAGGCTGCCGCTAAAGCCATGGTACAGCGCGTAGATGGTATGATTCACGAAGTGAACATCGCTAAGGCTGAACGTTACTTGCTCTCGCCTATTGATGGCGAAGTAGCCGATATGTTCCCCAAACGCGGCGAGTTAGTCGGACAGGGCTCACCCGTGATGTCCATCGTAGATATGACCGATGTATGGTTCCACTTTGCTATCCGCGAAGATATGTTAGAGGATATCACCTTGCATTCCGAGTTTGATATCCGTATTCCTGCCTTGGGCAACGGCACTTGGCGCGTTAAAGTAACCTATATCAAGGTCATGGCCAGTTATGCTACATGGCGTTCCACCCAAACGAATGGCAGTTATGATGTCAAGACCTTTGATGTTAAGGCTCGACCGTTAGGAGATATCCCGGTGGGACTGCGTCCCGGTATGACGGCTATTATTGTTCGTTAACAGCATCTGAATCGTGAGAGTCAAAGAAATCATCTATACGATTTTCCGAGTAGCGCAGCGCGAAATGAAAATCATGTACTATAAACCGTTGTACTTCTATTCAACGATTATAGTGTTCTTTGTCAGTTGTATTTTCTTTTTGAGTCTGTTGCACGAAGGTGCGGCGGAGAAGATGCCTATTGCGGTCGTTGATTTAGACCAAACCTCTATTTCGCGGCGGTTGGTACATGAACTCAATTCCACCCAGGGCGTACAATGCGATTTCCGATGTGCCACGTTTGAAGAAGCACGTATAGCCATGCAGCAGGGAGAGGTGTATGCTATCCTGGTCGTTCCTAAGCATTTCTATTCGGATATGCTGGATTTTAAGCGTCCTACCCTCACTTTCTACACCAACATGGCTTATACCTTAGCCGGCACAACGGCATATAAACAACTGATGATGTTTGCTAATATGGTGCCTGCGGCTTTTCAGCGGGAAGTGCTGCGCAAGAAAGGCCTGCCGGACCATCTAATCATGCAGCGTATTCAGCCCATTGCTATAGATGCGCACTTGCTGTCTAATCCCACCAGTAACTATGCCGTCTATCTATGCAGCGTGTTGCTCCCGGGTATATTGGGACTGATTGTGCTCATTATCACCGTCTATACGCTCGGTATGGAGTTGAAGTGGAAGACGTCCCGCGAACTGATGGCGGAGGCGCAAGGCAATGTCATCTTGGCTTTTGCAGGTAAGTTCCTACCCCATACTATCTTGTATTGTATGATGGGCATCACCCTGAATATCCTGCTCTTCCGCATCCTTCATTTCCCAATGTTAGGCAATCTATGGACGCTCAATTTAGCCATTGTGCTATTGGTGCTGGCGATGCAGGCAATGGGTATTGTGATTGTCGGTCTGCTGCCGGTATTACGTGATGCTCTGTCGATTGGAGCCTTATATGGTATGTTAGGGTTCTCCTGCTCCGGCTTTACCTTTCCTGTCACCGGTATGCTGCCTGTCTTCAGAGGGTTTGTAAATATCTTCCCCTTGCGGCATTATTTCAGGGTTTATACTAACGAAGCGATGATGGGTAATCCGTTTATTGATTCGTTGCCGGCCCTTATCTATCTGTACTTATTCCTCATTCTGCCCTTAACGGTGGCTATTCGTCTAAGGAATGCGTTTATTAACCAAAATTACCCGCTCAAATGACCAAGGACGAATTAAAACAGAAACGTGACGAGTTGATGCAGAAACGTGACGAGTTGCATCAGGAGGGCAAGCGCATTCGCAAGCAAGTCAAAGAAGATGTTAAGCATGAATCTTCGATGCGGCGTGTGGAGAGCAATATCATTCTTAAGATTCATGATACATGGAATGTGTGTTGCGAGGAGTTCCGACGTATCTTCCATGATCCGGGTGTTATTGTGCTGTTCTTTGTGGCAGTGCTGGCCTACCCTCTGCTGTATAATGCGTTATATATCAAGAATGCCTTAACCGAAGTGCCGGTGGCGGTAGTGGATATGGACCATTCCACCGAGTCGCGTCAGTATATCCATGATTATAATGCTACCAGCGAAGTGGAAGTAACGCATGCGTGCGCTTCAATGGCGGAGGCGGAGTATTTGCTTAAGCATGGTAAGGTGCATGGAATACTGTATATCCCGGCGGACTTCAATAATAACTTAGCCTCCGGACTAAAAACCGCCACTATCTCGCTCTTCTGCGATATGTCCTCGTTCCTTTATATGAAGAATATCTACTTAGGTGCGAACAAGGTCGTATTGCAGGACATGTATGATATCCAAATCCAACGCTATGAAGCGATGAATATGGATAAGGAGTTAAGTTGGGCGATTGTGCAAGCGGCTCCGTACGAAGAAAAGGCGATGTTCGTGGAGAGTGGCGGATATGGCGATTTCCTTATCCCCTGCGTGTTAGTGCTCATTCTGCATCAAACGCTTATCTTAGGTATATCAATGCTAACCGGAACGGCAGCACAGGAAAACCGTGAGGTCTTTATCCTGCCGGGACGCAGACGCCGTTATTCAACGTTCCGTATCTTGATAGGACGCGGACTGGCGTATTTCGTACTCTATATGGCATTAAGCAGTTATGTGGTTATTTTGATACCCCATCTGTTCAACCTTCCGCATGTAGCGCAAGTGGGCGATTTAATCAAGTGGATGGTGCCGTTCCTGTTATCCACTATCTACTTCGGTATCTTGATTTCGGCCTTTATGAAAGAGCGTGAGACGGGACTGATGATTTTATTGCCCTCCTCCCTTATCTTCCTCTTTATGAGTGGCGTCAGTTGGCCTATACTCAGTATGCCGGAGGCATGGCAATGGGTAGGCAGCCTCATTCCGTATAGTTGGGGCGTACATAGTTATCTGCACCTGAACTCCATGGGTGCCACTATATCCACCACCTCGTATGAGTATATCATGATGTGGGTATTAACGATTATCTATTTTACTGCCTCGTGCATCATCTATCTGCTGCGTGCCCGCCGTTATGAACATCGACGTCTGTCTGACCAGTATGGCGAGGACCTGACTACCATGGAGCGACGCGAGTTAGATGCTCTTATCCATAGCCAGGAGGAAGCGGAGATTCGCGAGATGGAGGCTAACCTCTTGCAGGCGTTCCGGTCCGC
>JAGHTR010000206.1 GCA_018065205.1 Candidatus Colicola caccequi | reverse complement strand
GGCGGGGGTTAGGCGGGGCTTCCGCTAGTTGCATGTGGTCGCGAAGTGATCCCGAAATGGTCCCCTACTTTAGACGCGCCTCGGTTTATTTTTGATTTTTGCGCAGAATCTTCTTAATAATCGTATATTTTGAGGTGAAGGGTGTTTGCATATACGATGCGTAATACGTGCATATAGGATGCGAGGCAGAGAACGAATTGTTTTCTGCCCCGCAAAATCTTAATAATAGGATAGTTTGGGGAGTTACTTTGCTTTACATTTGTATGTCATTCGTTCTCCAATGTATGATCTGTAAGTTCATCATTCTGTTCCGAAAGGGCGATGGCATCGGAATCTGTTTTCGCAAATTTTCGAACTTTTGGTTGCTTGGTACTGGTAATGCCCATAGAACGAAGTTTATCAACCCTCTTTAACAGGTTTCCTTTCCCCTCATTGAGTTGATCCGTTAGTTTTTTGCATGTCCCGGTAACTGTTGCGATTTGATTAGAAAGCGTCACACTAGTATCAACTAAACCGATTACTTTGTCGTACATGCCATTGGCTTCTTCAAGTATCTTTTGGCAGTTATCTTGTTGCCTTGTCCCATTCCAAGATTGTAACACCAGGTTGAGGGTGAGCATCAAATTGGTTGGGTTGAGAATGATGATTCCTTTACGATACGCTTCCTGTGCTAACGAGCGGTTGTAGTTCATCGCCATTACATAGGCACCTTCGTTAGGCATAAACATAATTACATAGTTCATCGCGCCTTGTACATACTTAGGATACTCTTTCTTCGCCAGTTCGGTAACATGTGACCATACAGAATCATAATTTTTCTTGACGAGTTGCTCATACTCCTCTTTGGTCTCAGCTCCGATTGCATCGGTATAGGCAGTTAGCGAAACTTTCGAATCCACAATGATACGACCACCTTCGGGCGTATTGATAATAAAGTCCGGTCGGTAACTCTCTCTGTTTCCAATTGTGATTACCTCTTGCTTTGTGAATTCAATGCCTTCACGAAGCCCGCTTCCTTCTAAAATGTCATCCAATACTTGTTCTCCCCAATCGCCATGTACTTTACCTTTGTTTTTCATGGCTTCAGCCAAATTGTCGGCTTGATGTCCCACCTTTTCGGTTTGTTGTATCATTTGATTGATTGTCCCCTCTAATGATGAATTGCTCTTCTCATTAGCAGAACGAGTATCCACCATGAGTTTATTTATGCTCTCCATCTGTTGATTGAGCGGTGCAATAAGTCTCTCTACACTCTCTTTGTTTGTTTTTTTGAGTTCTTCTTGCTGTTGCTTAAGAATTTCACCCGTGGCATTCTTTACCTGCTCCTGCACTTTATCCAAGGTCTCTTTGAAGCGATTTCGCTCAGCAATAATCGCTTCCGAATGACGTTGTTCCATAGCAGTCATAGCCTCGTTATGACGTTTCTCAATAGCTGCCACGGCCTCGTTATGGCGTTTCTCAATGGCTGCTGTAGCCTCTTTGTGCGCTTGCTCTTTAGCATCCAATAGCTCTTGAGCGTGTGTTTGGGCAGCCAACCTCATTTGTTCTGCGTTTTGACGAGCATTCTCCAAATCAGCCTGCAACTTTGCTGTTGCTGCTTTCTGATTGGCATCTGCCTGCTTAGCGGCATCCGTTAATGCCTTCTCCATAGAAGCAGCAGCAGATGATTTAATACTGCGGAGCATAAAATAGGCTCCGATTCCAGCCAGCACTAAACCGGCAACAAAAGAAAACAAAATTCCCATATTCAAAAAAGATTTTTTTAATTTCGCTGCAAAGGTACGGTTTTTCTGTGCAACCTTTCTGCACAGAAAAAATGAAAAGTATTACTTACCCGCGAAGACCACTAACGAGACGCCCATAAATTTCATCGAACCAAGCGCGTTTGAAACGGTGACTAACTTGTTCATCCGTCAATTTGTTGTAAAGTTCAAGTTTATCATTTATAAAGTCAAGTAGTTCGTTATCAACTTCCTCATTAAATTTGTCTTGAATATTCTCTCGAGAATTGGAATCGTTAAAATAGCCAAGGAGTTCTTGATTAGAATAAATACGCCCACGAAGCATCTCTAGATCTCGTTTATCTTGTTCCGTAAGGTCAATACCGAATTCATCATTTAATGTTTTTATGATGTTGCTTAACCAATCTATTTCTTCCAGAGTTTCTTGTGAAACGCCTCCTGGTTTTTGACCGGACAAAGAAGTATCCTCTGCTTTTGTGAGAGATAAATTGGCTTGATATTGGAATTGCAATTTATAGTTATCCAGTTCGGCTTCACGCAAGACCTCGTAAGGCAATTCTGTTCGTTCATAAGGTAGTTGCTTCACAAGTGCAGCAAGGAAAACATAGAGTTTTTCTAATTCCACATCTTTAAAAGTAATAATCTGGAATACGAAACGATAGAAACGTACAAACTTATTGCATATTTGACGCAACTCATCAATCTCTTCTTGCGAAAGATTTGTTTTAATCTCATCGCAAAGATGATCTAAAATCGGCAAAGCTTTAGTCGGGTCGCTCTTGGGATCAAAATAAATACGAGCAAAAGCGTTTACATCATCTTTAGTAAAGGCATGGTATTGCTCCACCTTTGACTTTAAATCGTATAGACCATTAGGATCTGTCAATTCATCCTCGGGGATATAGTTTTGCCCATAGTAATCCTGAAATGCTTGTTGTATCTCCTTTGGGTCATTTACCATATCTATAATGCAAGTTCCATCCTTACCCTCACAGGTACGATTGAGACGCGAGAGAGTTTGGACCGCGCTAACGCTGGTGAGTTTCTTATCTACATACATTGTATGCAATAGTGGTTCGTCAAAGCCTGTTTGATATTTCTCGGCTACAATAAGAATGCGATATTTGGGTAATTTGAATGCGAGCGGAATATCTATGTTTTTCTCAAGATTATTCATATTGCTTTCTGTGTACTCCATGCCTGTTTCTTCATCAAAAACAGTTCCTGAGAATGCTACCAATGCTTGATACGGTAGGTTTGCTTCTCGCATAATGGTATCAAAAGCACGTTTGTATCGCACTGCGTGTAAACGGCTACGAGTAACGACCATAGCCCGAGCACGCCCTTGAATTTTAGCTTCTGTATCTTCCATGAAGTGCCGAAGCATAATACGAGCACGCATTTCTATGGTTTCTGGTAAAGAGTCAACATACTCTGCCAAGATACTTACTGCTTTTTTCTTTTCATATTCTTTATCTTCCACCCCTTTTCGTTGAACGAGTTTATAGTAACGCTTGTAGGAGGTATAATCCTCCAATACATCACGGATAAACCCTTCGCGTACTGCTTGTTCCGTTGAATAGGTGTCAAACGGACGCTTTTGACCATCTATTATCTCGCAGAACATTTCTATTGTTTTCGCTTTAGGAGTAGCGGTAAAAGCAAAGAAGGAAACATTGCGTTTATTACTCATAAGACGAATATCAGTTGCTACACGCTGATTAGTAAGCATATCCTGTTGCTCTTCATAGAGTGCTGCATCCTCAATTAAGTCAGTACCTTCCATTAATTCCGCATCGAAACGAGCTGCCTCTTCTAGTGAGAGCGCTTTACGCATATCACGCGCCGCTTGCCCCGTTTGAGATGAGTGTGCCTCATCAATTAGGACGGCAAAAGTGCGATTTTGGAAATGTTTGATGGTATCCGAGATAACAGAGAATTTCTGTAGAGTAGTAACAATTATTTGCTTTCCAGTTTCGATGGCCTCCTGTAAGTCCTTGGAAGTCATGTTTTTCTTTGAATCAATACAATATAGTTGCTTATGTTCATCAAACTGGCGAAGATTGTTCTGTAACTGCCTATCCAATACTCGCCGGTCGGTTACAACAAGGATGGTGTCAAAAATCTTCTCATTGCTTGAGGCCGTAAGATGTAGGGTCGATAATGCATAAGCCAACCATGAAATAGTATTGGATTTGCCGGAACCGGCAGAGTGTTGAATCAAGTAGCGATGACCCACACCGCGTTGTTTTGCATCCTCCACAATAGAGCGAACAGCACGACGCTGATGCCAACGTGGGAAAATCATTACCTCATGTTCTTTCTTAACAAACTGGCGTATGCGTTCGTCATAAACCGTTTCCTCAATGGTGTTGACATTAACAAAACTCTGAATGAGTTCCATCAGCGAATCTCGTTGCAATACATCCTCCCACATATAAGATGTGCGGTAGGTGTTACTTATGACACCTTCATTTTGGCATGTTTTATTGAATGGGAAAAAACGAGTTTTATCACCATCTAATTTAGTCGTCATATAGACTTGTTCTGTCCCCATAGCAAAATGCACCAAACAACGCTTGAACTCTAAAAGTGGTTCCCCATCAGCACGACGATCTTTCATATATTGCTTGATAGCATTCATGTAAGTTTGCCCTGTCTGATGGTTCTTGAGTTCGATAGTAGCAACGGGGAAACCATTCACAAAGAGGGTTAAATCAATCTCATTACCGGCATGCTCGTCACGAATAGAGTAGCGAAGCTGACGCACCACTGCCACACGGTTATGACCATAGTTCTCCCACGCTTGGGGCGAGAGCTTATTCGTTGGCTTGTAATATATCAACTGAAAACGGCAACCAAATCCTGCTTCAAACTGAGGATTGCGAAGTACATTCAGCGTTCCACCCTTTAACTCGGAACGAATACGAGCAAAAATTGATCGCTGTGCCAGCTGCTCACTACCGGTTTCGGTAACGAGTTTTTGGTACTCTTCAGGTTGGGTGTCCTTGATAAAATCAATCAGATCCCACTTGAGCATCGCATCTTTTCGGTCGTAGTCTTCAGGATTACGCTGCAAATATCCGTTAGCAAGGAGCTGCTCAACGAAATAAGTTTCAAACAATTCTTCCGTATATCTATTTGCCATATTGATTAGTCTTCTATCAATTCATAATTAGTACTTCGTCCGCCTTCTTCGGCTTTCCTTAGGATACCTTTCTCTATCAGTTCCTCGATATCACGGAAGGCTGTTGCCTGAGAAGAATGAGTCATCTTGGCGTATTTACCAGAAGACATTTTACCCTCTATGCCATCCCACATTCGATTGACAATCTTCAGTTGTCTTTCGTTCATGACCACCTCTCTATGTTTTTGCCAAAAGAGTGCTTTGCGAACAATACGTTCAACTTTTGTTTGTGCATCATCTATTGCTCCCTCCAATGTCTCCAAGAACCATACAAGCCATTCCGTAATATCCAAATCGCCACGTGAGGTTCGCTCTAATATCTCGTAATATTTATTTTTATTTTTCAAGATAGCAGCAGACATACTATAGAAACGATGTGGCATACCATCAGCACGAGCTAACAACATATCGGTGATGGTTCGCGTCAAGCGACCATTACCATCATCCATCGGGTGTATTGCCACAAAATAGAAATGTGCAATAGCGGCCTTTAGGACAGGGTCAATTGTTGGTTCTGCGTTTATCCAATCAAAGAAAAGTTGCATCTGATGCGGTACATCACTACTTGCTGGAGCCTCGTAGTGAACCACTTCCTTTCCCATCGGGCCGGACACTACTTGCATAGGTTCGTCTCCTACACGCCATGTTGCAACGGTAATTTTGTATGCTCCGCTACGTCCGGTAGGAAACAGCGCAGCATGCCAGTCAAATAGGCGTTCCGCCGTCAAAGGTTTCTCTGCATGCTGAACAGCATCCATCATAACTTGTACAATGCCTTCGGTATAGTGATCCGGCTCTGGCAATCCTTCTATCTCCACCCCCAAATGTCGGGCAATGGAAGATCGAACACGATCGGCATTGAGCAGCACACCTTCTATCTCTGACGAACGGATAACATCCTCCACCATCGTTTCCAGACTTGCATTATTCTGCATCTCAAACCCCAGGCCTCTCATTGTGCCCACCAGTTTACCTTGCTTGGCTCGCACACGAGGTAGAAGAGTCGCTATTGCAGAACTATCCCAACTAAAATTTGGCCACTCAGGCTGTTGCCATATCCATATATTATGTGCCATAGTCTTACTTTTTTATTGAATGACTACAAAAACCATGCTAATCTTATCATATTTTGCAAAGATTATGCTACTTATTCTCCGCAACTCACCTTCACCTTACCCGTTACCACCTCGGTAATGAGGGCGGTACGGTAAGCACGCAGGTCGGCTATCTGCGTATCAATAGTAGCAATCGCCTCATCTATCTTCCCCGTCTTCTCGTCCAGGTAATCCGCAATCGCCTGCTGCTCAGAAAGAGGAGGAACGGGAACTGGGAAGCTCGCAATAGATTCACTGCTCAAAATAGGCAATGTTGCGGCATTTGCCTTTGTTTCGAAGATTTCTCTTTTAGTAGAAAGGAAATAAGCTAAAAACTTATAATTCATCGTACTATTCGGAGAAATTACAGTAATCTGTTGATTAGCAGAAGCAACTTCAGAACATGCGGAAACCTTTCCTAATGTACCACCAATGCCAATAATATACACACTACCAGCAGGAAACACTCTACACGCGCGTTCTTCTACCGCACATTGACTCAGCTTTCGATTGGAGTTGCTCAACATGAGTTGTCCTTTGAAATCACTAGGAGTAAACCAATTGAAGTCTCCGTCAAAGTACTTACTCTCTGAGGTTGAAGGAGTACAGCCTGTTTGGATTGTAGAAAATCTCTTAACAGGTAAACATCTCCACCCTTTCGGTATCTGTCCAATCCATAGCACGCCAGAGTCTTTCATCTTAGCCGTAGCATCCAAACCATGAGTTACTGCTTCAGAAATAACCGCAGCGCGATACTTCTGCAAGTCCGCTTTCTGCTCCTCCAACACCTCAATACTCTCATCTATCTTCCCCGTCTTCTCGTCCAGGTAACCCGCAATCGCCTGCTGCTCGGAGAGAGGAGGAAGAAAAATAGGGAACGAGCCTATATCTTCTTTACCAACATTAAGTTGAGCAGTACTTTGACTCCGTTGTACCAAATAAGAAACAAAACTTGGAGATACCAACGCATATAGTAAAAAAGTTTTATCCACATTAGGGGATACATCCAATTTTCCAACTCGTTGATTAAGTAAGCAATTATCCTTATCGACAAAACAGACACGCCCAACATTGCCAGTCATAGATATTAACAAGTCACCTTTTGAAAGAATCTGACTATTTTGAATATCTACTGGCAGTGTGCCAATAGTCTTACATCCAGTAGTATCAAAACTCTCATTTTTGACATTGGAAATAGTTATTATATTCCACTTCCCCTCCTCGCAATATGTACCACTTTGAAAGGGATAACCATTTACTAACTTGGCGATATGTTTTACCCGTTTTTTCTTCCAATGTTCCGGCACTTGGCCAATCCATTGGATTCCGCTCTCCTTATATTTTTCGTACTTCTTCATCAGTCAGCAAAGATGGCATTAAGTTTCTCTATCAATTCTTTCTGGCGATCTTGCACACGCTCAGCAATAACCTCAGCGGATTCCCCTTCTTCATGTTCGTAGAAATACTGCGTAAAGTTGATTTCATATCCAATCTTGGTCTTGGAGTAGTCCACCCACGACTCAGGATCAATATGGGGCAACACCTCCGCTTGGAAATGTTTCTCCACATCTGCTGAAAGAGGTACACGCTCCGTAGAGTCACGCTTACTACTATCAGGAACAGGTTTCTTCGCCTTCAGTACTACATTACCCTTCTCGTCACGAAGCGGCTGCTCTATCGTGAGTAGCAAATAGCCAAAATCCTCATTGCGGAAGATGCGACAATGCTTACCCTCCTCAAAATCCTGATAGATCTTCAGCACTGCAGTAATATCCTTCTGCGTGATATCATTGCGCTTATTGCCCAGGCTCTTCTTGGCCGGTTTGCAGAACGAAGTGGCGTTGATGAGTTGCACCTTGCCTTTTCGCTCTGCTGGTTTGTGATTGCTAAGAATCCATATATAGGTATAGATACCACAGTTGTAGAACAAGTCCTTAGGTAAAGCGATGATACAATCCAACATATCGCGCTCCAAAATCATCTTACGGATATTGCTCTCACCGCTATCGGCACCTCCGGAAAAGAGCGGACTGCCATTGGTTACAACGCCCACCTTGGCACCATTGGAATCCATGTGCGAAATCATGTGCTGTAAGAAAAGCAACTGTCCGTCACTCACTCTCGGCAATCCCGCTGAGAAACGACCATTAGGATCAAGACTCTCTGCGGTAACCTCCAGTTTCTCCTTAGTCCAGTTTATACCATAAGGAGGATTGGCCATGATGTAGTTGAAGGTCTTGTGAGCAAACTTATCGTCCGTTAGCGTATCCCCTTGTCGGATATTATCCATTTCCGCCTCAGTGATTAGCGCCTCACTCTTAGCAATAGCGTATGCCTGTTCGTTAAGTTCTTGACCAAAAGTCTTGATAGCAGGAGTGATGTCCTCATTTCCTTCGCAAATGACCTCTTGGATATACTTCTTGCCCACATTCACCATACCACCCGTTCCACAAGTAGGATCATAGATGGTACGAATAATGTCCTTACGACGCAGTTCACGAGCATCCGGGGTAAAGAGTATTGCACTCATCAAACGAATAGCATCACGAGGGGTGAAGTGTTCACCGGCGGTAGCTGCATTGTTTTCGTTAGCCAAACGGATGATTTCTTCAAAGAAATAACCCATATCGTGATCCGAAACAGTTTCCACACGAAAATCATACTCGCACATTGTTTGCAGTAGCGAAAAGAGCAATTTGTTGCGAATAAGTTTCGTACAAGTCTTATCAAGTTCAAACTTGAGGAAGATATCTTGTACCTCACGATTGAAGGCACTGAGATAGATTCTAAAATTAGTGGCAAGATTGGCAGGGTCATCCAGCAGCGACTTCATGCTGAAGCGCGAGGTGTTGTAGAACCGTTTTCCGCCGGCTTCCTTGCGAAGCACAAGATCCAGTTTGTCCTCAGGAAGTACCATGTGAAACTTGTCATACGCGGCACGTACCTTATCATTTACGTCCGCGAGCATACAGTCCATACGACGAAGCACTATCATAGGGAACATCACTTCGCCTAATTCGTGACGCTGATACACCAAGTGAAGGTGGTTATCAAGGATGGACCAAAGAATATCCACGGTCGGTTTCTTACCAAATTCAGTTTGACTTGTCATTTCAGTTTCAATGTTTTTGTGTTCTTTCATGCAGTTCAGATTTGTTTGTTTCTCAAATCTGCTGCAAAATTAGTGGTTTGGTGTGCAACCTTTCTGCACAGGATTAAGAAAAGAGACGATTTTGAAAATTTCTTATACTTGAATTACCCAAATTATCAGCATAATAATAATGTCCCGGTTCAAATGAGTTGTTCCATTTTTTTAATACAGACTTCATTGCTATCTGAGTTGCTCGTATAGAATCTTCTGGACATTCTGATTTGTAATGTTTCAGCCCGGAACTGTAAAGCAACTCCCCTTGTACTGTTTGTGTGTATTCTGCATTTCCCTCTGATCCATGATAAAAACGTATAGCATTTATTCCATTCTGGAAAGACATCTTGTGATAATTGGAGATAATCTGCCTATTATGGGTTAGCGAGTGAGTATACCTTGCAAGATCATCATCTACAGCTATCAATTGTGCTAATATTGGATAACCCTTTATATTTGAAATAGACTTTATTCTATAAAATAATTCCTGTTGCAAAGTTTGGAAAATCATTCGATTTTTTATCTGCTTCTTTTCGCAGATTATTGTAACATGGTAAGTGTTTTTAAATATCTTGGGTAATGCACTGTTCAGAATCAATAATACCGTATCTAAACCATTATAAGTTATCTCACTTTCATATCCTTGATTAGTATTATTTTGCCCATCGTAAGCAAACAAAAACCTATCAATAATACATAATGCATTTGAAGGTACTGATGATTGTACTTCGAACAATTCTTGCCATCCTCCTTTTACATCTTTATTCTTAACATACTCGAATCGGAGACACTCACTAGTAAACATTGTGGTATCCACATCCGTAGAGGCCGGTTGGCAAATTACGCCATAGGTGTTTTGAATGTGGTTTGCCACATCTCCGTCAATATCAATAAAAAAGGCTGAATTAGGTTGATCATACACTCTTGAATTATCACGAATGACGTCATTGATATAGTTATCCGATGGAATGAATTGAATATTATACGCAGTGCTCATCTCTGCAATAATAGCAGAATCGGAAAAATCCTCTTCTTCAATCACATCACCCAAAGGTTCGGTATAACCTACCGTAAATATCTTTTGTTGTTTCAAAAGAATATGAAACCAATCGTTTTGTTCTGCGTAGCCTTTTGAATGTTCTTGTAAATAAACATTTGCAAGTGCTTTTGCTGTAATATAAATCCTAAACATTACTGCAACTCTCTAACTTTCTTGATAACTACTACGTGTTGACGACTTGCCTCATCAAAGAAACCTTCGTCAAATTTCTTCTTAAATAATCCACTCTCTTGATATACCATATCATAAGGTTCACCTTCTTCAGGAAAGTAATAAACTTTAAACGGATTTTTCTCAAACTGGACTTCTTCAGTCGCAATCATTGCTTGGGTACG
Source organism: Candidatus Colicola caccequi (assembly GCA_018065205.1). Taxonomy (GTDB): domain Bacteria; phylum Bacteroidota; class Bacteroidia; order Bacteroidales; family Paludibacteraceae; genus Colicola; species Colicola caccequi. The sequence goes on along the minus strand of JAGHTR010000206.1, from coordinate 4,437 downwards.
ACGAATCAAATACTCTGAGTGAGTCTCTATGACAAAACGGAAGCCATATTCCCGATTAACATAAGCAATTAAATCAGCTAACTTACTCTGCAATTTAGGATGGATATTTTGCTCGGGTTCTTCCACGATAATGACACAACCTTCTCCTCTATTTGCATTAATGATCGTCGCCAATTTTAGCAATAATATCATCATCTGAATGGAGCCCATTCCTAAATCTGCAAGTGGCATCGTCTCGCCGCACATGTTGGTGATGTCCATTGTATATGCCTCACCGGAAATCGGCTCTATCTGATAATCTAAACCTATTTGCAGGTTCTTCATCCATGTGGTCACAAAGAGATCTTCCTTGCTACCTGGCATGATACTACGCTGCTTAAACTCGCGAATGACTCCGGCCATATAGTCGTTCTTGTCCTCAATCGAAAACAATACCTTCTGAGAAGCAGCATGCGCTGAAATATATTCAATTCTATTGCTGCGAACCACCATAGACAACTGACGAGCATCACTCATCAGCATCATCAAGAAGGCTTTTTTCTGCTTGGATAACTTATCATACTTTCGATCTGCACTTGCAGAGGAATAGTCTTCGCTACTTTCCTCCTCTCCTACAAAATCCTCTGTCAAACCTTCTATCACGGCTGAAACAAAATTACCCACCATCATTCTATGCGAAATCTTGATAGTCGACTTATATTCCACATCTTCCTCCTTCAGTTTGCCTTCAAACGGGTCGGCCATCTTTTGGATGGTTTTGATATTCTTTTCTATCGACTGTAGTTCGCTATTGATTCGAGCTATCTCGATGGGATTATCCTCCCGCTTCTGCTCGTGCTGAAGACGTGCTTTCGTTTGGAGAAGTTGCTCCAACTGTTGCTGCATCTCCATCTTTTCTCTGGTTTCTCGGCGATAGCCCTGCACACCTCCACGACGCAGTATATACTCAAATGGTACACCCTCATCTATGCCAACAGCATATTTCTTCAGCACAGACGTATTGTAGTTGACTACCGACTCTCCGTTTTGGAAATCGAAAACATAGCACACCTTATCCACAACATTTTCCACCTCAATCTTTGCCACATCTGCATTCGCCTGCCTTGAATCTGTGTCACCTGTGATGGTATATCGCACAAGATAATTGTCTATTGTAGCCGCTATGGTAAGTTCTTTGGTTTCAGGATATGGGCGATGTAGCGCACGACCGAACGTTCCGATATGTACTTCATGGATACGATTCGCATCAAGACGGAATCCGGGGGGCTCAAAGATATTATTTCTATTCACCACCGAACGACTGGCCAGATTGTCCAGCATAAGCATCATTGCTTTCACTGCCGTTGACTTACCGGCATTATTTGCTCCAACAAAAAATGTAATATCACCTAATTGAAGAGGTAAAAGTTCTTCGAAACGGCGAAAGTTTTTAAATCCAATTGATTTCATATAGTAGTTATTTATAGATTTCTGGTGCAAAATTACTGCTCTTCTGTGCAACCTTTTTGCATAGGTGAATATTTATACTGCATTTTTTCTATTTCCTCTTTCATTTCTTCTCGTACAGACAGCGGTTCCACCACTTCTACATCTGCACCAAAGGACAACACTTTTTGATAGAACTCCCTATTCGGTATTAATTGCAAACGCACACATGTACCATCTTCTTCTGTATGTCGTTGGCTTTCATGAAGAGGTTTAGACAATACATACGGTAATCTATTAGATGTGAAGCGAAGCACTATATTCTCTCTTTTTCCATCCTTTGGAACGGTCACCCCAATAACATCACTAAAGAACTCATCAAAGTCAATATCTTCGTTCTCAATAAACTTACAAGTAGCATTCTCAGTGGATTGAATTCGGTCTAAAGCCAAATTGATGATACCATCATAAGTGCCATCATTACAATAGCCAAACAAAAACCAACGGTTATTATATTGCTTAATAAAATATGGGTGCACGATACGTGTGATGGCCACCTTACCAAAAGGCAGATAGACAATCTTTTGTGGTTGCTTAGCAATAATCGCATCAAAAAGAGGACACAAATACTCTATTCCTTCAACATATTCATTTGTATCAAATGCAATAATTTGATTGGTATCCTCCATCTTAAAGTTATATTTATCCTCCAATTGCACTACCATCTCTGCCAAACGTTCATATTGAGGCATACCACGGAATTGCTGAAGCATTAGTAGCATCGACTTAAGTTGAGCCACCTGATATTGGTCAAGGTCGTTCTTCCAGATAGAGTATTCAGGGTCCTCATAACGATAGTAACGGCGACCATTAATCTTAGCCGGCTCTTCGAACAAGACGCGCCAATCATGATTGCTCTCCATGTCTCGAATATCATTAAAAATGGTGCGACGAGAGACTGGCGTTTGGTCATTGTCTTGCAATGTTTTATTGACGGCACTAATGAGATCCTCAATAAAATAATATCTCATTCTGTCTCTAAAACAAGTATCTAATGCCTGATAACGCAATGTGGCAAGTCGAGTAGATGGCATCTTTTGACAAATTCAACGTTTTATACAATTTACTATTTCATTAAGCAGTCATATTCCTGCTTATAATTATTGCGATGCAAAATTACAGAAAAAAAATGAGATTTGCAAATAAAAGTGAGATTTTAATCCTATTTTTTTTAGGATGATGTCTACTTTTTTTTAGGAAAGAGTCTACTAATTTAAGGAAAAGTCACGTCAGATAGAGTTGCAGATTTGCAGATTTGCATAAAAAAATAAGCGAAATAGTTGGTGGATAAATAATATATTATATATACTATAATTATATAACCCCAGTACCCCCTATTTTTTTGTGTTTTTTGAAATGACGGATTAAAAAAGCAGAGTCGGTTACAAAGTTATGCAAATCTGCAAAAGTGCAATGAGAGGGAGAGGGAGTGGATAGGAGGAGAACCTTTTCCTTAGATACGGTTTTCCCGTCAATCGGGGACACCATGCATCCTTGCTTCATCCTTGCTTCATCCTTGCTTCATCCTTGCTTCATCGTTGCTTGCGCTACGGTAGTGATACGTGGGAGCACAGCACTTTAGCGTTGGTAATTTTTTAAGCGTTGGCGACGGGCGGGCCAGTCAGGAATGAAAAGGGCCTGACGTGCCTTAAAAAGAGGTCCATGGTTAGGAACTTGCAGATGGCTCAGTTCATGCACGATGATATAGTCGCGCAGGTCATTATCCACCAGCGCCAGTTGAAGATTGAACGTTAATCGGCGCATCTTAGGGCGACAATTACCCCATTGCGTCTTCATATTACGCACTTTCCACGTAACCGGTTGTTCGTTCATCACCACTCGCCAGTACTCCACCCGCTCAGTTAAGAAAGCCATGAGTTCATCCGCCTGCTGCTTAGAGACCGTCGGCAAGACACGAGGCGGTTGATGCTGCAGTTTATCCATCGTAGTCAGCACCCAATCCCATTGGGACTGCACAAACTGCTCCGCCATGCGTTTAGGCATCAGCCAAGGCATAGAGACCACCACACGACCGTCCGGATAGACATGCAAGTGCATACGCCGAATAGGCTTGCGGATAAAATCAATATGGATAGCAGGTTCACTCATTAAAGCATATTATTGAAGTTCTTTGAGTCCTCCCATCTTAGGCATTAAATACAGGATCTGCTGCTGGCGGCGCTGCATATACGGTCCGGGACGGGTGACACTGTACTTACGAGGAGAAGGCAGGCACGCCGCCAAAAGAGCCGACTCATTATACGATAGTCGTGCAGCACTATGACCGAAATAGCGACGAGATGCCGCCTCCGCACCATAGATACCATTGCCCATCTCAATCACATTAAGGTACACCTCCATAATACGCTGTTTAGACCATATATGCTCAATCAGAATAGTGTACCACGTCTCACGCGCCTTGCGGAACCAAGTGCGGCGACCAAAAGTAAAGACGTTCTTAGCGGTCTGCTGAGAGATAGTGCTGCCACCATGCTTAACATGTCCATACTGATGTCGCTCTTCCCACGCCTGCCGAATAGCCCGCTCAGAGAACCCGTTATGCTTAACAAACAGGTTATCCTCCGAAGCAATGACCGCACGCACCAGATGGGGAGAGATAGACTTGTACGGCACCCACTGATAATCCTTCGTATAGGGTTTATTAGCACGATGCGCCTCAATAGAGCGACGAATCATAAGGGGAGTAAAGAGCACCTTGCCACTCTGCATCGCATAAACAAGCGAGACACTACCAACCGGTACCGTCCATACAATAAGAGCCAAGGGGACTCCCAAACGGAATCGCCAATGCAACGTCTTATGATGAAAATAACGCATACCGATTAAGGCACCTAAGGCACCGCCTAACCACGCCACCAACATAAGACGATGCTCAGGAATACGCCAAGCATCTTTCTTGGCTTTGCGTTTATCTCCACCATACATCGCAAA
>JAGHTR010000026.1 GCA_018065205.1 Candidatus Colicola caccequi | reverse complement strand
CAAGGAAATACAATGATTGAATGTCATTAGTCTGTAACATCGTCTATTACCGCATTTTAAACAGGGCACAAAATTACTAAAAAAAAACGATATTTGCAAATTTTATTTGCATAATTCGTAAAAAATCTATAACTTTGCAGTCCGATTTGATAAATGACGAATTGTTAAAGAATAAATAATATGGCAACACAAGAAGAAACATTCAAAAAATTAGTCGCTCACTGCAAGGAATACGGCTTTGTTTTTCCTTCAAGCGAGATTTACGACGGACTGGGCGCAGTCTATGATTACGGTCAGAACGGCGTGGAGTTGAAGAACAATATCAAACGCTACTGGTGGGATAGCATGACCCTGCTGCACGAGAACATCGTGGGTATAGATGCCGCTATCTTCATGCACCCGACTACATGGAAGGCTTCCGGTCACGTAGATGCGTTCAATGACCCGCTGATTGACAACAAAGATAGCAAGAAACGCTACCGTGCAGACGTCCTGATTGAAGAGCAACTCGCCAAGATTGAGGACAAGATGAATAAGGAAGTGGAGAAAGCCGCTAAACGCTTTGGCGACAGTTTTGATGAGGCTATGTTCCGTCAGACTAACCCTCGCGTATTAGAGCATCAGGCTAAGTGGGATGCCCTGCATGAACGTTACTCTAAGGCTATGAATGCCAACGACTTAACTGAACTCAAACAAATCATCTTGGATGAGGAAATCGTTTGTCCCATCTCCGGAACACGCAACTGGACCGACGTTCGTCAGTTCAACCTGATGTTCCAAACCGAAATGGGTTCAACGGCCGATAGTAATATGAAAATCTACCTGCGCCCCGAAACGGCTCAAGGTATTTTCGTTAACTACCTGAACGTACAAAAGACCGGTCGCATGAAGATTCCTTTCGGTATTGCTCAAATCGGTAAGGCTTTCCGTAACGAAATCGTTGCTCGTCAGTTCGTCTTCCGTATGCGTGAGTTCGAGCAAATGGAGATGCAGTTCTTCATCAAGCCCGGCACCGAGATGGATTGGTTCCAACACTGGAAAGAGTTCCGTCTCAAATGGCATAAAGCCCTTGGATTAGGAGATGAGAAATATCGTTTCCATGACCACGAGAAACTGGCTCACTACGCCAACGCCGCTACGGATATCGAATTCCTCATGCCGTTCGGATTCAAGGAGGTGGAGGGTATTCACAGCCGTACTAACTTTGACCTGTCGCAACATGCTAAGTTCTCGGGCAAGAAGATTGAGTACTTTGATCCGGAACTTAACGAGAGCTATACTCCGTACGTCATTGAGACCTCAATCGGCGTAGACCGTATGTTCCTATCCATTATGTGCGCAGCCTATAAGGAAGAGGCTCTGGAAGGTGGCGATACCCGCGTGGTACTGAACTTACCTCCGGTACTGGCTCCGGTTAAAGTGTGCGTCATGCCGCTCGTTAAGAAAGACGGACTGCCTGAGAAAGCCCGCGAGATCATGGATATGCTCAAGTTCGACTTCAAGACCCAGTACGACGAGAAAGACTCGATTGGTAAACGCTATCGTCGTCAGGATGCCATTGGTACGCCTTTCTGCGTAACAGTAGATCACGATACACTCAATGACGGCTGCGTAACTGTGCGTTACCGCGACACCATGGAGCAAGATCGTATTAAGATTGAGGACTTGCACGCATTAATCGGCAAGGCTGTTGATCCTAAGAACTTGTATCGTAAGTTAATGGAAAAATAAGAAAAGGTTAATCGCACAGACTGAATAAGTCTGCGCGAGGATTAACCAGCATGACGGGCACTTGGCTATGACGAATAGCATGGCGTTCCTGCGGACCAAATAACCAGTCATCCAGTCCATACTCACGGCTGGCAGTCAGCAGGAGCAGTTGATGACCAAAATCGCGTTGCCGCTCGGATGCTTCCTTATTAAGTGAGAAGGAGTCTTTGAGACCTTCATGGACCTCAAAGACTATTTTTTCGCCTGTCCGATCGGCTACCGAACGGATATGCGTGATTATCTTATTTAGATTAGTTTGGGCTTTACTGCCGTAATCCTTGGCCTTGAGAAGCACCAGAGTCGCTCCCGTCTTGCGAGCCAGGTAGGTGCATAACTCAGCCTTATACACTTCCTCCTCTAACATAGTGACCGGCACCAAGATACGCTTAATCGTCTCAATCGACCGCATCGTATTGGTCATAAACACATAAGGACGTCTCTCCTCACGACATTCGTTCAGGAAACGTTGGATGGTGCGCCCGTTATTGACACACGTAATAAGTCTAATATCGTCGTTATGATCCCAAATCATGCCTTTAATTGTGCATTGATCTCTTCAATATAAGCAATGAGTTCGTCCTTGCCCATGCCATTTTCGGCACTGGTGATGAAGATAGGGGGCAACTCTTCCCAAGTCTCTTGTAAACGCAGTTTATAACTGCCTATATTCTCGCTTAACCGGCCTTTTCCTACTTTGTCTGCCTTAGTAAACACGATAGCAAAAGGCACTTCGTTCTCGCCTAACCAATTCATGAAGTCCAAGTCAATCTTTTGCGGTTCTAAGCGACAATCAATCAATACAAATAGACTGGTTAATTGTTCGCGCAGCAGGCAGTAACGCTCAATCATCTTGCGTAATTGTTCGCGTTGAGTCTGACTGGTCTGTGCAAAACCATATCCGGGCAGATCCACTAAATGCCATTCTCCATTAATTATGAAATGGTTGATAAGCAACGTCTTACCGGGCTTTTGGGAGGTTTTAGCCAGTTTAGGATTATGGCAGAGCATATTAATCAAACTGGATTTACCCACGTTACTGCGTCCGATAAAGGCATATTCGGGCAGGGTAGAAGCGGGACATTGCTTGACGTCCGGTGAAGAGATTACAAATGTTGATTGATGTATTGGCATATGTCTATGATCGATTGTTGTCCGTCATTATTGACGATGATATGTGCTATTTGTGCCCGTTGTTCGTCCGTCGCTTGCGCGCGCAGGCGTGCCCGTATTTTAGATAAGGTGCTGTGATCCCGGTGCATAGCCCGTTCAATACGAATCTCCTCTGGGGCCGTTACAGCAATGACCTTGTCGCATATACGATACAAACCACTTTCCAGCAGAATAGCCGATTCAACGATGAGCGGCATGGGGCGGGATTGGTTGAGTGCCTCGTGCCGTTGCTCGATATCCGCCTGAACGGCAGGGTGCACAATGGCATTGAGTCGGGTCAATAAATCCGGTTGAGAGAAGACTTTATCTGCCACTATCGAAGACAAATAGTGATTATCGGCATCGTAGCAATCTTCCCCTAATAGTGCCTTGATTTGGGATATAACGTTCGGGTCTTGCTCCATAATGCGCTTGGCCTGACTATCCGTATCATAAATGGTATAGCCCATTTGATATAGTCCACGAGCGATGGCGCTCTTGCCGCTTCCTATGCCTCCTGTTAGTCCGATAATCATAGCGTTAGAACTGGAAATAAATGAACGGTTGCAGATCTGCCGTTACGAATTGATAGACCACAAAGACCACCACTGCTACGCAGATAGCCATACACCACCAAGGCAGTAAAGCAAAGTTAATACGGTACCATTGTTTGAACTTAGCCGGCAGCCAATGAATCATCATACCACATACAAACAAGATAACTACACTGCGATATTCCCACAGGAACATAGGAATAATACTATTATCCCATGCACCGATAATCTGTCCCATCATCTGTTTGGCTGTTTGCCAAGCCACTTCGTTTGCCGTAGCAGGATCTAAGTTGGAACTGCTGCGGAAGAAGAGGCGGGTAAAGGTGATAAAAGTAAAGGTGAGGGCAATACAAATAACATCATCGATGCCACGCACCACCTTATGGCGTTGGATAAAACCTTCTATACCAAGCCATTCTTTCACGCTATGCCAGCATTTGGCCCATATCATACCAATACCGTTCAGTCCGCCCCAAATGACAAAGTTCCAACTGGCACCATGCCATAAACCACCAATGAGCATCGTTGCAAAACTGTTGACATTGGATGCGAGCAGTTTATTGGTCTTATGTCCAAAGATGGTGCGGTTACCTCCCAGCGGAATATATACATACGATTTAAGCCAACGACTTAGACTCTGATGCCAGCGTCTCCAGAACTCCTGAGGATTACGGGATTTATAGGGAGAATCAAAGTTCTTAGGCAGGTAGAAGCCCATTAATAGGGCAACGCCGATGGCGATGTCGGTATATCCGGAAAAATCCGCATATACTTGCATCGAGTAGGCAAAGAGTGCAAAGAGATTTTCAAATCCGGTGAAGAGCAGCGGGTTCTCAAAGACACGGTCAATAAGATTGACTGCCAAGTAATCGGATAATATGATTTTCTTTGCTAAACCATTCAGTATCCAGAAAACGGCTATGCCCATTTCGCGTCGGCTCAGATGGAATGGTCGGTAGAGTTGCTGCACGAACTCAGAAGCACGCACGATAGGACCTGCCACCAACTGCGGGAAGAAACTAACGTACATACCAAAATCAAAGAGGTTGCGCACCGGTTGTACGTGACCGCGATACACATCTACCGTATACGAAATGACCTGGAAGGTATAGAATGATATGCCGACCGGCAAAATAATCTTATCTACAATAGAGTAGTGCGTCCCAAAAATGGAATTAAATACATCTACGCCAAAATAGGCGTATTTATAGTAGAAGAGGAAGCCTAAATCAATCAGGATACTGACTACTAACCAAAACACACTCCAACCCTTATGCCCCTTGACTTTTGCCTGTTGTAGTCCGAAGGCTGTAAGGTAACTGGTGAGCGTGACGGTCATTAAGATGGCTAAGAAAACACCGCTGGTCTTGTAGTAGAAAAACCAACTGACCAACATCAGGTAGATATTACGCAGGTGCAGGTGCTGCTCACGGTTGCGACCAATGATGAGAGCATAACCTAAATAGACAATCAGCAAGAAAACCCAAAAGTAGAGTTGGGTAAAGAGCAATGGACTATTGCTATCAAAGGCGAATATATGTCGTAGCAGTTCCATTATTAGTCGTATATTAGTCTTGTTTCAGTAGCCATTGGGCTAACAATTCGCCTACTTTATCAGCCCCTTTACGCGTAAAGTGTACATAATCACTTCCTGCCAGTCCTTGCTCCTTCCATTGAATCATTCCTCCTGCTCCTCCCATTGCTTCAAAGATGCTGAAATAACCAATTTGTTCCTCAATAGCCATTGTACGCAGGCCTTTCTCCATAATAGGCAGCATAGGGTAGGTGCGTAATTGTCCATTCTTGCGCTCAATCATATCGCTTGGACCTACAAAAAGAATACTGCTATTGGGTGCAAGCCGTTTCATCAGTTGCACTTGTGTGCGGATACGGCGCACATATTGGTTCACTTCTGTCTCATTGTCCGTGTAAGGCATCACATTGCCTCCAAATTGCATGATGATAAGGCGTGTGGAAGTTTGAGTAAAATAGTCCTTGAGTTGCTTGGAGGATAGGGATGAGAAAATCGTGCCGGCACAACCACGCATGGGGATATTATCTACCATAATGCCGTGGTCACTTTCCAACGATATACCATATACCTCACCTTTTCCTCTAAAATCAATTCGTAAGTAGGATGTACTATCTGCTACCGTGTAAACATTGCCGTTCTTGCTGCGTGAACTATGTACTGTAGTGGTTATGTCTCCGCTTTGCAGGATACGAACGCGGTTAAAATAACTTGCCGGTTGCTTGTCTTTGCCGGCCGGTTTAATTTGAACGGTTATGTCCTCACTTCCTTCCACTAAGTTATTGTCCAAATAAGCAACGTGGCCCATTGGTCCATAGTTGGCACCTTGTCCGTTAGGCAGTCGGTTGCTCTTAGGACCATAGATTAAGTATCGTTGTGGTCCTTCTCCGGTCTGTTGCACCTCACCATTCATGATTGTTGTCTGCGATACAGTCCGCATTCCGATAGTTTGATGCAATGGAATCAAACCAACACCTCCACCACCATATTGTTGTTGACAGGCACGTCTTACTTGCATCGTTATTCGGTCCCCCTCTATTTGTGAATCGCCATAATGAACAATGCGAATGGTGGTAGAATCTGCTTGTAAAAGTGATTCGTAAAAAGCAGACAAGTATTCACGTGTATCAGCATCATAGTCAACAGTATCCGAGAAAACCGGTTGAACAGCCGCCGTGGGAGTGGGGATGGGTTGCTTTTTGGGGGTATAGACAACTTCCGGCGTGGTATTCGGAACGGTATCGGCTGATACGGATGTCGCCTCAGATATGGAGTCTGTATCCAGTTCCAGAACGTCAGTTAATTGGGGAGTACGAATCTCATTGCCGAACCAATGACTGGTGGCGGGCATAAGGTAACAGATGGCTGCCAGCAAAAGCATGCAGCAGCACATGAACAGAAAAATATGGATAGGACGTAATTTTTTCATTATTTTTTCCACAAAACACGTGAGAATAACAGCAAAACAGTAAATATTTCCAGACGGCCGATGAGCATCACGAAGGTCATGATCCATTTGCCTACGGCAGGGAAGGCGGCATAGGTGCCCGCCGGACCATACTGACCGAGGCTGGGACCTATATTGCCCATCGCACTGACGCTGGCGCCGATGGCTTCATCAAAATTAACACCTAAAGTGCAGAATACCAAGGTAGAAAAGACTACAATCATAATGTAGAACACCATGAAGGCCATGATGTTATTGGTCGTTTGCTGGGAGATAGGACGTCCATTCATTTTAACCGGCACAATGGCGTTGGGATGGATACGACGTTTGAATTCCGCAATACCACTCTTGAAGAAGATGGCTATACGCACCCACTTGATACCTCCGGCCGTACTGCCGCTTGAGCCTCCGGTAAACATCATGAAGAAGACCGTTACCCATAGTAACGAAGCCCAGCGTGTATAATCCGCTATGGCAAAACCGGTACTGGTCATCGTGGCCACTGTGGTAAAGAAAGCTGTGCGGAAACTCTTTTCTAAGGATGTAAAAATATTGACTATTGTTAATTGTCCTCCGTCAATGGTAAACTGACCATAGAGAGTGAACCAGTGGCGGCCCATCAAACCGATAGTGAGCAAGAGTGTAACCGCTATGATGGCAGATACAAACCATCTGGCTTCTTCGTCCTGCGCTATCTTGCGGAACCGTCCTCGAGCCATGAGCACAATCGTAGCAAAGTTGATACTGGATAGCAGCATCGTGATAGCAATCGTGTAATGAATAGCCGGGTTTTGATAGTAAGCTATGCTGGCGTTCTTGGTCGAGAATCCTCCGGTTGCTACTGTCGTTAAGGAGTGGCATATACTGTCAAATCCATTCATCCCTTCAAGGGATAGCAACCACGCTTCAATCATGGTAAGCAGCAAGTAGGTGAACCATATATGTTTGCTGGTATCTTTGATACGTGGAGAGATCTTCTCGTACTGGACACCGGTCACTTCGGCGGCATATAACTGCATTCCATTCAATCCAAAGATAGGCAGGATAGCTATACTGAGTACAATGATTCCGCACCCGCCTAACCATTGGGTTAGGGCTCGCCAGAAGAGTGCACCATGGGTAAGACATTCTACATCATTAAGGATGGTGGCACCGGTCGTAGTAAAGCCGGACATAGTCTCAAACCATGCGTCGGTAATCGTGCTGATTTGTCCACTCAGGTAATAAGGTAGCAGTCCAAAGATAGAGAACACCAACCATACACAAGCCACAATCACGTATCCTTCTCGTTCTCCCATCCGGGAAGAGGCATTGGCTCCGGCAATTAAGCATATCACACCACTAATAAGCGTGATAGTCACGGAGGTGAGGAAAGCCCCTACATCAGGGTCGTTGTACCACCAACTCATGGCAGTAGCCAAGCCCATAAAGATGGCCTCGATAACCAAGAGGGCTCCCATGGTTCGCAGAACCATTTTATTGTTAAATACACGTGTCATAGTTTAGTCCCTGAAGAATTTTTCCAACCTACGAATCACATCGCTTTTGCATAATACAACGACGAGGTCGTTAGGTAGAATCTCGGTATCGCCATTTACGAGTATGCCTTCGCCGGCACGCACTATACCACCAATGGTTGCTCCTTCGGGGAATCCGATGTTCTTAACCTTGGTATGAGTGACTTTGCTATCCTCGCGGGTGATGAACTCAACAATTTCAGCGTCAGCTGAGGTAAGGTTACGTACGTTCAGTACAGAGGCATTAAGCAGCATTTGGTAAATGTAACTGGCTGCAATGGTTTTCTTATTCAGTACCGTACCTACATCCAAACCTTCGGCCATAGCGATGTAATCAATGTTTTCTACATCAGCAATGGTCTTTTGTACACCAAAGCGTTTAGCGGCCAGGCATGCAAATATATTTGCTTCGCTGCTATCCGTAACAGCAATGAATGCATCGGCATCTTCTATACCTTCTTCTTTAAGCGCATCCATGTCGCTGCCGTCGGCATTGATGATGAGTACGTTATTGAGTTTTTCGCTGAGTTTAACGCATAAGTCGCGATCGGATTCAATAATCTTGATATTAAGGTCTTCCGACAGACTCTGCGCAGCCTTTTGGGCAATGCGGCTGCCTCCGTAGAAGATAATGTTCTTGATTTCCAACTTCTGCTTACCGGTTTGTTCACGCAAGAATTCAATGTTATCGTCCGTGCAGATAGCATAGATAGTATCATCTACCATCACTTCGTCCTTGCCGGTTGGTATGATAGTCTCACTGCCACGTTTGATGGCTGCTACGCGATAGCGACCGTGGTTGAAGAAGTCCGTCTGAAAGGCATGACCAAGGATAGGAGCACCCTTACGCACTTTGATAACGCATAGTTCAAGGGCTCCGTTGCATAAACTCCAGTGATAACGCATCCAAGCGTTATTGATGGACTCATGAATCTCATTGGCGGCTAGTACTTCGGGGTAGATGAGGTGGTTAAGACCCATATCTTCAAAGAACTGCTTGTTCTCAGGAAGCAAGTACTCATAGTTATCAATACGTGCCAACGTACGTTTAGCACCAAGTTGGTTGGCTATCAAACAGGAAGTGATATTCGTTTCTTCCTGCGGAGTAACGGCTATAAACAGGTCGCAGCCCTTCACTCCTATATCTCTAAGGTCATGAATGGATGTAGGGTTACCAACACGAGTAATCATGTCATAGTTGGCTTCCAAATCTCCCAATCGTTCCTGATGTTCGTCCATTAGCGAGATATCCATGTTCTCGCGTGACAGTAATTTAGCTAAGTGGGTGCCTACTTCTCCAGCTCCCGAGATAATGATTCGCATAAACCTTCTTTATCTAAATGCAGCATGTGATATAATTCCTTGGTGCTGCCATGTTCTACAAACTGATTATTGATACCCAAACGGGTGATGTGGCAAGTATAGCCCTTATCCGACATATGCTCCAATACGGCACTTCCTAATCCGCCGCTAATCATTCCATCTTCCACCGTTACGACCTTGTTATAATGGGTGCCGACATAGTCCAATATATCTGTGTCAATTGGTTTAAGCCATCGCATGTTCCAATGACCAACGGTGTGACCTTGTGCCTCAAGGTCTGCGATTGCTTCCTCAATGGTGTTACCAATGGCTCCTATACTGAGTATGGCCAAATCTGAACCTTCGTGCAACTGAATGCCTTTGCCATATTCTACAACTTGATGCTGCTCATCCACAACACTTCTTCCACGAGGATAACGGATGGCAATCGGCCCTTCTATTGTTTCTGCTATCTCAAGCATATCTTCAAGGTCTTGTTGCGTCATTGGTGCAGCAATCTGCATGTTGGGGATAGGACGCAGGTATGCCATATCTAATAAACCATGATGGGTGGCACCATCGTTGCCGACTATACCGGCACGGTCAATACAGAACACAACATGCAGGTTCTGCAAGGCTACATCATGAATGATATTGTCATAAGCACGCTGTAGGAAACTGGAATAGATATTGCAGTAAGGTAACACACCTTCTTTAGCCAATCCTGCTGAGAACGTAACGGCATGTCCTTCGGCTATTCCCACATCAAATACGCGGTCTGGAATCTCTTTTTGCATAATGCACATAGAGCATCCTGAAGGCATCGCAGGGGTAACACCTACGATCTTGCTGTTCTTGCGTGCCAATTCCAATAACTTATTGCCAAATACATCCTGCCATAATGGTGGCTGTATGGTTCCGGTATTAGGGCTGATACGTTCCCCCGTAACTACATTAAACTCACCCGGTGCATGCCAAATGGTTTGGTCATTCTCTGCCGGCTCGTAACCCTTACCTTTCTTGGTGATGATATGAAGCACTTTGGGACCTTGGTGGTTCTTTATCTCCGAAAGGATACGCACTAAATCCATTACGTTGTGTCCATCTGCCGGACCGAAGTAACGCAGGTTAAGTCCTTGGAATATATTACTGGGCTGACGCGTAAGGATATTCTTGAGATTATTGGAGAAACGCCGCAAATTAGAAGTCTTACTTTCATTGAAAATATGCAACTTGCATAAGAAGCGATACATCCTCCAGCGCCATTTGTTGTATCGTTCACTGGTGGTTATATCCACAAGGTATTGCGTGAATCCACCTTTGATCGGATCAATCGCCATGTTGTTATCGTTCAAGATAATCAATAGGTTATTGCGGTCCATTGAGGTATTATTGAGCCCTTCAAATGCTAATCCTCCGGTCATGGCACCATCGCCGATGATGGCTACAACATTGCGTTTATTGTTCTGTATCTCGTCAGCAATCTCAATTCCCAAAGCCGCAGATATACTGTTACTGGCATGACCGGCTATAAAAGCATCATATTCACTTTCCGCCGGAGTGGGGAAGGGAGCCAATCCCTTGAATTGCCGATTAGTAGAGAAACGGGTGCGACGTCCGGTAAGTATCTTATGAGCATAAGCCTGATGCCCAACGTCCCAAATTAGTTTATCGTTAGGCGTATCAAATACATAGTGCAGTGCAACAGTCAATTCAATCGTTCCTAACGAAGAGGCTAAATGTCCGGGATTATGGCTTAACTCTTGTATAATAAAATCACGCAACTCGTCGCAAACTTGCGGCAAGGCTTCGCGAGGTATTTTCTTTAAATCACTCGGATAATCAATTGTGTTCAGATACGTATATTCCATTCCATCCTAGTGCCTGTACGCGCACATAGCGCGCTAATCGGCGGCAAAGATACAAAAAATATTTGGATTGTACAAATAAATTTGCATATATGCGAATTTTTTAGTACTTTTGCAGCCAAATTTGGAAACACAAACGATTATGTTACTCAGTGTAATTCAAAATCTATTAACTTCGGTCGCTACTGTGGAAGTATGCACGAGTGAAGATGTAGACATTCGTTACCTTCTTACGGATTCTCGACAATTAGGTAAGGATGCTGCACATACGTTGTTCTTTGCCATCAAGACCGATCGCAATGATGGGGCTAATTACATCCCTGTTCTGCGTAAAAAAGGGGTTCCGGCCTTTGTAACGGGTAATGCTGTAGATGCGTTGCAGACGCTGGCGGCTTATGTGCGGAGCCAGTACAACGGCTTAGTAATCGGTATAACCGGTAGCAATGGTAAGACGGTAGTTAAAGAGTGGCTTTATCAATTACTGAAGGATGATTATGATATTGTTCGCTCGCCTAAGTCTTATAATAGTCAGATTGGCGTGCCTTTGTCTATATGGAACTTAGCTACGCATCAGCCTTCCGGTAAAAAACAGTTGGCTATCTTTGAGGCCGGTATATCGGAACCGGGCGAAATGGAAAAACTGGAGTCAATGATTAGACCGCAGATAGGTGTAATAACGTATATCGGTCCGGAACACGGAGAGAACTTCTTGTCCATTGAGCAAAAACGTGCTGAGAAAATGAAGTTGTTTGTGCATTCCGAGACTGTTATTGAAGACCCTACTCATCAGAATGCTCGCACTTGTGCAGAAGTACTTAGACAATTGGGCTATGACGAAGAAACCATTGCTTCACGAGTGCTGCAGCAAACGCACGAGACAGTATTGCAAATCAACCTGTCGGCATTAATCGATAATGTGCGCCATTTCCGTAGTTTACTTAATCCACAGACCAAACTTACATGCATGGTAAAGGCATTTGCTTATGGGGCGGGTAGTGTAGAGGTTAGCCGTGCTTT
This sequence comes from Candidatus Colicola caccequi, assembly GCA_018065205.1. Taxonomy (GTDB): domain Bacteria; phylum Bacteroidota; class Bacteroidia; order Bacteroidales; family Paludibacteraceae; genus Colicola; species Colicola caccequi. The sequence goes on along the minus strand of JAGHTR010000026.1, from coordinate 5,035 downwards.
GCAACAATGTCAATTAGTGGATTATTTGGCAGTAGCAGTTGCGGACGAAGGAGTCGAGTTGCGTAAAGCAGGTATAACGCTGCCGATTATCATTATGGACCCTGAGGTGTCTGCAATGGATATCATACTCGAAAATAACCTGGAGCCCAATGTGTATTCGTTCCAGTCTTTAGAGAACGTGATTGCTGCGGCTCAAATGAAAGGTTTGGAGAATTACCCGGTGCATGTTAAAATTGATAGTGGTATGCATCGATTAGGTTTTTATCGTGAACAAATGCCGGAGTTGATAAGTCGTTTATCGGGCCAGAAAACGGTGCGTGTTAAGTCTGTCTTCAGTCACTTAGCCGGTTCGGATGAGCCGCAGTTTGATGCCTTTACTTTGGATCAGATTCATTATTACGATGATTGTGCAGAGACACTAAAAGCGGGGCTGCATTATCCGATTATTAAACATATATGCAATTCCGCCGGTATAGAACGGTTCAGTGACTATCAGTTTGATATGTGCCGTTTAGGCATTGGATTATATGGCTTCTCTTTTGCCGGTGCACAACTGCGTAATGTTTGTACATTAAAAACGACTATTTTGTCGGTTAAAACTGTGCCGGCAGGAGAAACAATCGGTTATGGCCGTCATACTCGTTTAGAAGAAAATCGTCAGATTGCCGTTATTCCTATCGGCTACGCTGATGGCTTTGATAGGCGGTTCTCTAATTATGGAGGAGAAGTGCTGATTCGCGGTAAACGTTGTCCCGTAGTAGGGAATGTATGTATGGACCAAGCCATGATTGATGTCACGGGAACCGATGCACAAGTAGGGGATTATGTTGAAGTCTTTGGGGATCACCTTTCCTTAGATGAATTAGCCAATAAATTGGGTACTATTACCTATGAGATATTAACATCTGTTAGCCGTCGTGTCACTCGTGAATATTTCTACGAATAAACTGACAATTGGTTATGCGGATAAGGTTGTTCAGAGTAATCTAACCTTTGAAGTACAAACCGGCGAAGTTATTGCCTTGCTGGGGCCCAATGGTTCCGGTAAAACAACACTATTGCGCACTTTGGCCGGTCTTCAGCCTGCTTTGTCCGGCGTCGTAACGCCGGCATTGGATGCACATAATATGGCATTGGTGCTGACGGAACGACTTAGCCTTGAAAACACATCTATCCATGATGTGGTGGCGATGGGACGTTATCCCTATACGTCTTTTTTAGGCGGATTAACGGAAGAGGATGAACGTATTATTCATCAGTCCTTGGAGGCTGTCGGATTAGTGGCAGATAGTGCCTACCGATTCTTTAATGCTCTTTCAGATGGCGATAAACAAAGGGTACTAATTGCTAAGGCGTTAGCTCAGCAGACCAATCTTATTCTGCTGGATGAACCTACTGCGCATTTGGATTTGCCCAATCGAATCCGTATTTTTGGACTGCTCAAAGAATTGGCGCATAAAGAGCATAAGATGGTGATTATCTCAACTCATGAATTGGACTTGGCACTAGCCACCTGTGACCGTGTTTTGCTGTTTGGTGCGTCCGGATCGTGGATAGGTAAGGTAGATGAACTCAAAGCGGTCAATGCTTTTGAACAAGCCTTTCAAATGGATATATTTAAGTGGTTTAGACCTCGGTCGTAATAGTAATGAAATCACTCAATAGTCAAATCATTCGTTTAGCCATTCCAAGTATTTTGGCTAATATCACTATTCCATTGGTAGGATTAGTGGATATTGTTATTGCAGGTCATATTGCTGATGCTGCGGCTATTGGTGGTATTGCTATTGGCACAATGCTCTTTGACTTGCTTTATTGGAACTTTGCTTTTTTGCGTGTCGGCACGTCCGGCATTACTGCGCAAGCGTATGGACGGCAGGATTGGGGAGAGTGCGCAGGACAACTGCGTCATGCCTTGCAAATAGCGTTGATTGGTGCCGCAGGAATATTGCTTATTCAATGGGCTTTCGTATGGGTGGCTTTCCAATTAGTGCCATGTTCGGAAGCCGTTGCTGCGCAGGCGCGTACGTACTTTTTTATTCGGGTGTGGGCTGCTCCGGCTACATTGTGCTTATTTGCTTTCAAGGGTTGGTTTATTGGGATGCAGGATACGGTTTCTCCAATGGTGGTAGATATCGTAGTAAATGTGGTCAATATGGTGGTAAGTTATTGCTTAGCCGTTTATACGCCATTAACTATTTCCGGCGTAGCGTATGGAACGGTCATTGCCCAATTCACCGGATTTGTACTATCGGTGGTCTTCTTAGTTGTCAAGTATCCGCGTTTCTTCAAGGCTATTTGGCATCGCCTTGAGCATCCGATTGAGCGAACAGTACACATGAATACTAACCTCTTTGTGCGCTCGTTGTGCTTTATGGTCATTTATGTAGGCTATACATCGCTTTCTTCCCGTTACGGCGATGAGGCGTTGGCGGTAAGCAGCCTGATTATGAAACTATTTATGATGTTCAGTTTCTTTATTGATGGCTTTGCTTATGCCGGTGAAGCATTAGTGGGACGTATCGTAGGGGAGTCACAAGCCGGACGATCCTCCTCTATATCCGGTAAGTCGTTAGTATGGGTTTTACACGGATGGTGTATTGGCATTGCTCTCCTCTTTACGATTGTCTTTGGTTTATGGGGAACACCCATTATGCATTTACTATGGCCTGATGTTATGACCGATTGGAATTACTTGCCATGGCTATTAGCCATGCCTCTTATCTCGGCTCCTGCCTTTATGTGGGATGGCATATATGTAGGCTTAACGGCCTCTAAAGGCATTCGTGATGCTATGATTGCTTCGGCTGTTGCGTTTGTGGCCATTTATGTCGTGTTGATGAATAGGATGGGGATTGAGGCTGTGCTGTACGCGTATTTTGCGCATTTAGTGGCACGAGATGTATATTTGACTTTACTGTGGAAAAAATATGATAGAGCCTTTAGTTCATCGTCCGTGGAAGGTTCTCAAAAGTGAGAATATCCTGCATATAGGTCCGTGGTTAAGCGTTCGTCAAGAATGCGTTGAATTGCCCTCCGGCAAGCAAATCCCTACGTGGTTTATCTTGGAATATCCCAATTGGATTAATGTAATTGCGGAGACCCAAGATGGTCAATTAGTGATGATAGACCAGTATCGTCACGGATTAGGGGTGACTAAGTACGAAATTGTGGCAGGTGTGATTGACGAAGGCGAAACACCTTTACAAGCAGCCAAACGAGAACTGTTGGAAGAAACCGGATTTGGTGGCGGAGAGTGGTCGGAATTCATGACGCTTTGTCCCAATACCAGTTGCCAAAATAACCTCAGTTATACGTTCCTGGCTAAGGGTGTTGAACAAGTCTCTATGCAACACCAAGAGTCTACCGAAGATATCCATATACATGTCATGGATAAATCTGATGTGTTACAACTCCTGCGTGATGGCGAGATTCCTCAGGCTCTTCACGCGGCTCCTTTATGGAAATACTTTGCGTCGGAAATCTAATTATTGACAACTGACTACAGACTTCTTCTCAACAGGAAAATCAAAGAACGTATCAGGATAGGGTTCGTTCCGTAATGTAAAGTGCCACCATTCGGTATCAAATGGCTTAAAGCCGTGTCGTAGCATAGCGTCGCGCAATAGATGGCGCATTGCTAATTGGTCGTCCGTCAAATCGGTATAAGTGGGGTAGGAAGACATGCCAAACCAGTCAAAAGTGCCACCCATATCTACTTCTTTTCCGCTGTTCATATCAAAGAGCGTCAAATCAACGGTTGAACCGTGAGTATGACTGCTGCGCTCGCATATAAATCCTTCGGGGAAGAGTCTATCCTTAGCCAACTCCGGATAGAAATAGGCTTTGGTAATCGTGTCAGCCACGTCTTTGGACCATCTCACAAAGTGATCCACGGCACGTTGAGGACGATAAGCATCAAAGATTTTCAGTCGGTAGCCTTGTACCAGCAACTCGTCGCTGACTGCCTTTAATGAATCGGCTGCTACAGAGGTCATCAGGGCGATGGGCTCGTTATAACCATCTACTTGTGCGCCCACAAAATTATAGGTGCCGTAGTATCGAATATCCAACAAAACATCAGGTATAACGTCTGATATGGATACAAAACCATACTGTACTTCTTCGGGCTGTTCTTTCTTGCAGCAGCCTACCAATACAACTGCGGCCACTAAGGCTAAAATAATCTTTCTCATACAATCAGTTTCTTTTTATTTGGAGTGCTCTAAGCACCGATTGTGGATATTCTTCTTTATCTCTTTGGCATAGAACAATAGATCCCAGTGGTGCAGGCATCCGCTTTGCCACCATTGACTTGCTCCCGGTATGGTGTAACGTTGTTCTTCTGCGTTGCAAATCAGCAAGTTATGAACTGTGTCTTGCGTGATAATAAGGGTATCTTGTTGATAATACAATATAGCCGGAGTGCCATCGGTGGTCCAGTTGAGAGGGTTGATGCAGGTGGCTGCCTGACCGCTCACAAAAGGCCATTGACGTTCCACGCGTGTAACGGTATTATAGGAAATAACCTTACCGTCAGTAGCCGAAGTGGCAGGTATGATGCGGTCGCTTTGCAGGTCCTCTTCCGTCAGTTGATATCCCATCATGTATGCTCCTAAACAGCGTTTGTAGTAGCGTTGAGGCATCTCATTAAGCAGGGTAGGAATCATCATCGCACCTTGACTGAAACCGACAATAAAGAATGGACGGCGATGATTATGATGCCGTAGATAGTGTTTGAATTGTTTGCTTACGTCCTGTTTGGCTGTCTCAAAGGCGATAGCAAAAGAATCCTGAGGCAGCAAGATGGCGTTCATCGTAAATTGGTGGTAAAAGGGCGCAAAGAAATTGACCGAATCACCTATATGTCTGGCCATCCATTCAATCTCCGGCTGCATCATCTCCCGTTCTGCTTGAGTAAGAGTTGCGTTATACACTTCATTACCTTCCTCGTCTTGCGACGAAATGACGTTGGTTGAAACGATATAGAATACATCCACCGGCCATTCAGCCTTCTTACTGCATCCGGTTAGTA
>JAGHTR010000049.1 GCA_018065205.1 Candidatus Colicola caccequi | reverse complement strand
TCGCAACTGCCTGGTGCTCGTGACGTAACTATTTCCCGTGAAGACGACCGTCCTGAGATTAAGATTACGGTGGATAAAGAGAAAGCCTCTCGCTTAGGTTTATCCTCGGCTACTATCTCTCAGTACCTGCGCTATCGTGTATATGGTATGCCTTGCGGCTACCTTAAGGAAGATGGTTCGGAGTACGATATCCTATGCCGACTCCAAGAGGAAGACCGCAACTCGATTGAGGATATTTTGGACCTGACGCTGCCAACGGCTACCGGAGGTCGTGTCAAACTGAGCGAGGTGGCTTCGATAGGTGAGTATTGGGCTCCTCCTACCATTGAGCGTAAGGCTCGTCAACGTATTGTTACCATCAAGGTCTTCCCATATAAGACTTCGTTGGGCGACTTGGCTAATATGATTGAGAAAGACGTGATGTCGCAAATCGATCTGCCTACCGGATATAGTTACCGTTTAGCCGGTACGTTTGAGACTCAGGAAGAGACCTTTGGTAATATGGGTCTATTGGGCTTGCTGATTGTGATCTTGGTTTATATCGTGATGGCTTCTCAGTTTGAGTCCTTCTCTAAACCGGGTATTATCATGTTCTCTATCCCGTTTGCTATCTCCGGTGTGCTGATTGCGTTGTGGCTAACAGGCCGTTCGCTGGATATGATTGGTGCCTTGGGCTTAGTGCTGCTGGTTGGTATCGTGGTAAAGAACGGTATTGTGCTGGTGGACTATATCAACCTGATGCGGGAGCGTAAGATGCCGTTGGATGAGGCCATTATGGTGTCCGGCCGCAGTCGTATCCGTCCCGTCTTGATGACAGCCTTCACGACGGTCTTAGGTATGGTGCCTATGGCGGTGTCTAATGGTGAAGGTGCCGAGATGTGGCAACCGTTAGGTATCGTGGTTATTGGTGGTCTAACCGTTTCTACGTTCCTGACCCTTTATATCGTGCCGATTCTGTATGGCGCAATTTCCAAAGAGGATGCGGACGAAAAACAACGTAAACTGCGCGAGAAATTCATCTTTATGGATATCAAGGTGAAGAAATAGTTTAGCGTTTAGAGATTAGAGTTTAGAGTTATGAAAAGTGTAATGATCGTTTTCAACCAAGCTAATACGGAGCGGGTTGAGTATATGTTAGATATATTAGGTATTCGTGGCTGGACTTTCTTTGAGCAAGTCCAAGGTCAAGGAACAAATACCGGTGAACCTCGTCGTGGTACGCACGCATGGCCGGAGATGAACTCGGCTGTGATTACCGTTGTGGAGGATGATAAGGTGCCTGATTTATTGGAGTCGGTGCAGAAACTAGATGCCCGTAATCCGGAAGTTGGGGTTAAGGCCTTCTCATGGAATATTGAGCAAATGGTATAAAAGGAGGTTCTGTGTTTTTTGATGAATTAGCCCTTTCTGACGGAGTGCTGGATGCCCTATGGGATATGCACTTTGATGTCTGCACGCCGGTGCAGGAACAGACTATACCGATTATTTTGGACGGACGGGATGTTATCTCGTGCGCCCAAACCGGTACCGGTAAGACTGCTGCGTATATTCTGCCGTTACTCACTAATCTGGAGTATGATAATCATGATGAGGACAAGATGAATGCCATCATCATGGCTCCTACACGTGAGTTAGCCCAGCAGATAGACCAACAGATGCAGGGCTTTGGATTCTATGTGCCGTTCTCGTCCGTAGCTGTTTATGGCGGAAAGGACAACGATGCGTGGGGTAACCAAACATCCGGACTGCAGAAGGGGGCGGACGTAGTGATTGCTACGCCGGGACGGTTGCTGTCACTCATCAATATCTATAATGTGGATTTTTCCGGAGTCAAATACTTCATCTTAGACGAAGCCGATCGAATGTTAGATATGGGATTCTACGATGATATCATGTCCATTTATCGTCGCCTTCCGTCTTCTTGCCAGAAAATCATGTTCTCGGCAACGATGCCTCCTGATATCCGCAAGATGGCGAAGGCTATTATGCATGACCCCGTTGAGGTGCAGATTGCTGTGGCTCGTCCGCCGGAAACGATTCACCAGATGGCGGTGGACCTGTATGAACCTCAAAAAGTGCAGTTCATCCAACGACTCTTGTCCAATCAGGTGGATAGCTTTAAGTCCACTTCGGGCTGGAAAAAAGTCATTCTTTTTGTGGGTAAGAAACAGCGTGTTAAGGACCTTACTATCGCATTGCGCCGAATGGGATTGGATGCTCGCGCAATGCATTCGGACTTAGAGCAGAAAGAGCGGGATGAGGTGATGTTGGACTTCCGTAACGGCAAGGTGGACGTGTTGGTGGCAACGGATATTATTGCACGAGGCATTGATGTGGACGATATACCATTGGTCATTAACTACGATGTACCTCGTGATGTTGAGGACTACGTACATCGCATTGGGCGCACGGCTCGTGCCGAGAACTTAGGTGCAGCCATCACGCTGATCTCTAAGGAGGATCAACGGTTCTTCTATAAGATTGAGCAGTTCTTGAAAAAAAATATTGAACGTATGGCCGTGCCTGCTGAATTAGGAGAGACTCCTACAGCTTACGTATGCGCCACTCGTTCGGGTAAAGGTTGTTCAAACGGTTCCCGACATTCTTCGCGAAACCGATGGGCACGTTCTGGTAAGTCAAGAGCAAAGTTCCAAAAGGCCAATCGTGGTTAGGTAACGCCTCGGTTCGCAAGTAACTGAGTGCATCGGCTAAATTCAATTCAATATTTGTGAAGGCATCTTTCTTTAGCGCCTTAGACATACTGAGTGCATGTTGTGGAGACGCTCCCTTGCCACGTATCTCGGCAATACCAAAGCCCGTGCAGATGCACGTTAATTGGTCCCAAAGATAATCCACTAATGCCTTGTATTTCATCGGATAAGCCGTCATGAAGCGGTCGCTTTGACGAATAGCCCAATCGTCGGGCTCAATAAGCCAACTGCGCATAGTGGATTCAAACTCCAAGGGCAGAATCTTATGCTTGGGTTCTTTAATCTTATACGGAGCAAAAACTTCTTCGTTCTTGCGAATAATACATACGTAGAATCCTTCGCCCTTCACTTTATGTGGATAGAAATGGTAACCTACTTCTCCCTCTTCTATGCCCCAATCCTCCTCGTATGACAAGGGCAGGATTTCGCCACCTAAACATTCGGCTATCCATTGCGCATTGCCTTCGTCCTCCTCGTGATTGAAGGTGCAAGTAGAGTATATCATGATACCTCCGGGCTTGAGGGCATCCCATACGTCCATCAGAATCTTACGTTGCCGCTCCGCGCACATCTGCACGGTACGCAGGCTCCATTCGCTGCGTGCTTCCTCATCCTTACGGAACATACCTTCGCCGGAGCAGGGAGCATCTACTAACATGCAGTCAAACAGATTGCGTGTCTTCTCACCAAAAGTAGCGGCATCGTTATGGGTGACAATCGTGTTACCATTGCCCCATTTTTGTATGTTCTCACTTAGAATGAACACGCGCTGTCTAACTACCTCGTTGGCAATCAACAGTCCTTCTTTACCTAAGTATTGACTAATCAATGTAGCCTTGCCTCCGGGCGCTGCGCATAAATCTAAAACGATGCTCTCCTTAGCAACATATTGCTCCAGGATACGCTCTATAATCATCGAACTGGCCTCTTGCACATAGTAGCAACCGGCATGGAAAAGAGGATCCAAAGTGAACTGCGGACGCTCACTCAGATAATAGCCATCTTCATGCCAAGGCACTTCGTCTATGTCGCAAGGGAAATCTAATATGTCCTTCTTGTCATTGAGGCGGATACTGGTTACAGAGTCCGTCTCTAAACTGCGGAAAAGGCGTTCGGCTTCGACACCCATTTCCTGACGCATTAGATTGATAAATTCGATTGGTAGCATAATTTGTTTGCAAAAGTACAAATTTTTTTTGTAATATGCAAATTTTTTTGTACTTTTGCATTTGATTATGGAACTTTTGCAAGATTTGAATCCTTCTCAGCGCGATGCAGTTGCATGTATTGCCGGTCCATCACTCATTATAGCGGGTGCCGGTTCGGGTAAGACGCGCGTACTTACATATAAGGTGGCATACCTGCTTTCTCAGGGTGTGCAGGCTAACCGTATTCTATGCCTGACATTCACCAATAAGGCGGCTCGCGAGATGAAGGAACGTATCATCCAATTAGTCAGTCCGGAGGCTGCCCATTATTTATGGATGGGCACTTTCCATAGTATTGCTGCACGTATCTTAAGGCAAGAGGCGGAGAACATCGGCTATACGCGTGATTACTCCATCTACGATACAACGGATAGTAAATCGCTCATCAAAGCTATCTGCAAGGAAATGGGGTTAGATGAGAAAATCTATAAGCCGAACGTGGTGTTGGGACGTATATCGGATGCTAAAAGCCATTTGGAGACGGCGGATGACTATGCTTTGTCTCAACGCCATAGCCGCGAAGACCGCAATGACCGACTATATGATATGGCGGCTATCTATCGCGCTTACGAAACGCGACTAAGAAGTGCCAATGCCATGGACTTTGATGACTTGTTATTGCAATTATGTCTGTTGCTGCAACGCAATGCCGAAGTGCGCTCGTTCTACCAGCAGGCGTTTGAATATATCCTTGTGGATGAGTACCAGGATACCAACCAAGTCCAAAGTCAATTAGTGCAACTGTTGGCGGCTCCGCAAAACAATGTGTCGGTAGTGGGCGATGATGCTCAGTCCATCTATTCGTTCCGCGGTGCAGATATACGGAATATCCTGTCGTTCCGACAAATATATCCTACGGCTCAATTATTCAAGTTAGAGCGCAATTATCGTTCCACTCAAACGATTGTGAATGCAGCTAACTCACTTATTCATCATAACATCAACCAGATAGAGAAACAAGTCTATTCGGAGAATGAACAAGGCGACCGGTTGCGGCTCACCGCGTATATGTCCGACAGGGACGAGGCGGCAGGAGTGGCGGAACAGATTAAGTCACTCAAGTTGAATCATACCATACCGGATTATAATTCGCTTGCCGTGCTGTATCGCACCAATGCGCAGTCGCGGCAGTTTGAGAATGAACTGAGACGACTCAGTATCCCATATCGAATCTATGGCGGCACTTCGTTCTACCAACGTAAGGAGATAAAAGATGCGATTGGTTACTTCCGTTTGGCAGTCAATCCCAAGGATACAGAAGCGCTGAATCGTATTATTAACTTCCCCGCACGAGGCATAGGGGACACTACTCTGCGTCGCATCAGCGAACTCAGTCTGTCGGCGCAGATTAGTCCGATGGACATCATCGCCGATCCGGCAGGAAAAGGACTGGATGTCAATCGTGGCATCCAATCTAAGTTGTTGGATTTCAGTCGTTTGATGACTGAAGTGCAGGAAGCAATGGATACGCAGGATGCCTATTCGTTTGCTGAGTTTGTGCTGCGTCGCTCCGGCGTGATGACTGCTGCGGCGATGGATATGACGCCCGAAGGAATGGACCGTAAGGAGAACTTAGACGAGTTATTATCCGGCATCCATGAGTTCGTGACGCAACGCCAACAAGAGGGGATTGATTTCACTCCTATACAAGATTTCTTGGCGGAGGTTAGTCTATTAACCGACCAGGACGAACATATCGAGGACTATACAGCGCGTGTTACCCTTATGACCGTGCATGCTGCTAAGGGATTGGAGTTCCCGTACGTCTTTATTGTGGGGCTGGAGGAGAACCTCTTCCCATCGCAGTTCTCCACTTCGGAATCGGAGGTAGAGGAGGAACGGAGATTGCTGTATGTAGCCATTACTCGTGCCATGCAACATTGCTCCCTCACGTATGCGCGACAACGCTTCCGCAATGGACAAATCAATTTCTCCTCTCCGTCCCGTTTCCTGCGTGACATCGACCCTGATTATGTCAATTTCAATCGTCCTACTAACAGTCAACCGTCGGCGCCGGCATTTACGACAAGGTTTACATCAACGCCAAGGTTTACATCAACGTCCTCGTTAACGCCAACGTCCTCGTTAACGTCAACGTCCTCGTCAACGTCTTCGTCGCTCTTCCCTCCGGGAACGAGCGTAACGCATCGTGTCTTTGGACGTGGAGTCGTGCAAAAGGTGTATCGCGAGAATGATAACGACAAGATAGATATCCTTTTTGATGCAGTTGGTAAGAAGACTCTCCTGCTCACGTACGCGAAATTAGAAAAGGTATAAAAATAGGAGCGGCTCATCAGCCGCTCCTATTAGTTAATGTCAATTATATCGGTGTGCCCGGAGGCACCGTTAACGTCAACGTTTCAGTCTTGCTTTGATGGCTTTGCTTTCTTCCTCGTAGCCGGGTTTGTCCAGCAGGGCGAACATATTCTTTTTGTATGCCTCTACGCCGGGTTGGTTGAAGGGGTTCACCATCAGCATGTAGCCGGATATACCGCAGCCACGCTCAAAGAAGTAAATGAATTGACCGATGTTGTATTCATCTACTTTCTCAAAACTAATCTTGATATTAGGAACGCCGCCATCTACGTGCGCGAGTTGAGTGCCTAACTCAGCCATCTTATTGACTTCGTCCACGCGTTTGCCTGCCAAGAAATTCAGACCGTCTAAGTTCTGCTCATCCTTGGGGAAGATAACGGTTTTGTTGCTCTTTTCGATTGAGATGACGGTCTCAAAGATGGAGCGTTCACCGTCTTGAATCCATTGACCCATTGAGTGCAGGTCGGTGGTCAAATCCACGCTGGCTGGGAAGATACCCTTATGGTCCTTACCTTCGCTCTCGCCGTAGAGTTGTTTCCACCATTCAGCAAAGTAATGCACTTTAGGATTGAAGTTAGCCATGATTTCAATTTTCTTGCCGAACTGATAGAGCGCATTACGCATAGCGGCATATTGGCATGCCGGGTTCTCGGCGTAAGCCACATCCGTTCCGGTGGCTTTTTCCATATCTTGTGCACCACGAATGAGTGCTTTGATGTCATGACCTGCGCAAGCGATTGGCAGCAGTCCTACGGGAGTGAGTACGCTGAAGCGGCCTCCTACGTTATCCGGAATGACGAATGTCTTATAACCTTCTATCTCGGCAGTCTTGCGGGCTGCACCTTTGGCCTTATCCGTAATACATACAATCAGGTCCTTTGCGGCAACTTTGCCGACTTGTTTCTCCAGCATCGTCTTTAATAGACGGAAAGCGAGAGCAGTCTCGGTGGTGGTGCCGGATTTAGATATGTTGATGATGGCAAAGGTCTTACCTTGCAGCAGTTCCATCAGGTCGGCTAAGTAGTCCTCACCGATGTTATTGCCGGCATAGACCACGCGTGGGTTATTCCCGTTCAGACCAAAGGTATGATCCAGGGCTTCGTTGACGGCACGGGGACCGAGGTAACTGCCACCTATTCCGGCTACAACGATAATCTCAGCCTTGGCTCGCAGTTGATTAGCCACTGCCTGCACTTCGTCCAAGAAGGCTTCGGTGGTTTGGGAAGGCAGATGAACCCAGCCTAAGAAATCGTTTCCTGCACCTTGACCGTTTTCCAGTAGTTCATTGGCGGCTGCTGTCTCGGCTGCCAAACGCTCCATAGTCCCTGCGGGCACAAATGAAGCAGCGTTTTTTAAACAAAGTTTCATAATAGGATGTTATTTTATGTTATATCTTTTGGAGTATAGAGTATAGACCGTTCGCTTCGCTCTCTGATGGAGTATGGACTGTCCATCTTCCATCAGCGCAGCGGTCCTTATTCCATCAGCTGAGTTGTTGCGTTAATTCTTGTATCACAATGGTGGGTGACTGATGCTCGTATAAGATTCTATACATGGCATCCACGATAGGCAGGTTGACCTGCATGGCTTCGTTAGCGATATGGATGCAGTTCGTGCCGTAATAGCCCTCGGCCACCATTTCCATTTCCATCTGTGCAGCCTTGACGGAGTAACCCATGCCGATCATTTGACCGAACTGGCGGTTACGACTGAACTTACTGTAGGATGTCACCAATACATCGCCTAAGTAACCGCTGGCGTCAATGTCGCGTGGAGTAGGGATGATGGCTTGAGCGAAACGCTGAATCTCTTGGATGGCATTAGCAATCAATACCGATTGGAAGTTATCGCCATATCGGAGACTCTGGCATAAGCCGGCTGCAATGGCGTAGATATTCTTCATCACGCTGGAGTACTCCAGTCCAATGACGTCCGAACTGACGCATGTCTTGACGTAGGATGTGCGCAGGAGTGCACTTATTTGTTGCGCTTTCTCTAAGTTAGAGCAACCTATCGTGAGGTAACTCAGTCGCTCCAAGGCAATCTCTTCGGCATGACAGGGACCCGCTATCACGGCTAAGTTATCGGCAGGAATGTCAAATTTCTTAGCCAAGTAATCGGTTACGATCATGTTCTCGTCCGGAATCATACCTTTGACTGCCGTCACGATGGTCTTGTTACGCATGCTGCGGCGAATCTTACTGGTTGTTTGCTTCACGTAGGGCGAAGGAATAGCCAGAATCATGATATCCGAATTGGCTACAATCTCGTTGATGTCATTGGAGAAATGGATGCGGTTGATGTCGAA
>JAGHTR010000050.1 GCA_018065205.1 Candidatus Colicola caccequi | reverse complement strand
GGCGGGGGTTAGGCGGGGCTTCCGCTAGTTGCATGTGGTCGCGAAGTGATCCCGAAATGGTCCCCTACTTTAGACGCGCCTCGGTTTATTTTTGATTTTTGAGTTACTTCACTCTGGCGCCGGTGGCGGTATGAAGGTGTCCGTTATGGCGAATATACAACCGATTGCCATAGATGAATTTGGTACCAACTTTTTTGTCTATAGTCAAATCTTCCAGTCCTGTCGCACTAGTAGTAATGAATTTACCGCTATGCGTCTGAATAACTTGTTCGGACGCATCTTTTGCGGTGACAGTGTAGGTGTATTCCGTACCAGGATCCAAACCAGTAATCGTAAATCTATATCCATTAGCCGTCATTTCGGCTGCAGAGACTTTGCGTCCTTCTCCACGAATAGGAGCAGCAAAAGCGATGATAGTTAATTGACCCTGACGATTGAAAGTGAGTGTACAGAATAATTCACCATCCTTTGTGATTTCTATTGTGTAAGTCTCTGCATTTTCATTTTGTGGCCAAATAATAGTAACAGAATAATCGTCGGGTGTGATGATTGGCTCTATAATTGGAACATCTTCTGCTGCAATAGGTAGTATATTGGTAAATTCTTTCCACTCTGCGGCTTGTTTATATGCGCTAATTGAATACATTGGTACATAAACAGGAATAGATTTACCTATACCCTCAAAACACTTTTTCCCACAAGTAGGCGGAGTGGTGGCATAACTTGTTATTGAAGACATTCTGCAGAATTGGAAAGCATAATCTCCTATTGTTTTAACGGTGGGTGGAATGATAAATGATGTTAGTGATATACAAGAGGCAAAAGCACTTTCTCCAATAATCTGAACAGAATTAGGTATGGTTATGGAACTCAATTCATAACAATTCCAGAACGCTCCCTCATCAATCGTTGTAACAGATGATGGAATGTTTACCGTTGTCAAACCAACACAGTTTTTAAAAGCCCAGCCGGCAATTTGTTTAATACCGTCTGGAATAGTATAACTTCCCTTATACGAGGTAGGCAGATAAGCAAAACAGTTAGCATTGTAGATGGGCTCGGTTATTTTAGAGCATAGATAAAAAACACCAATACCAATTGAAGAAACAGAAGAAGGAAGAATCACAGATTCCAAACTCTTACAACTCCAGAACGCATGATCCCCAATCGTTGTCACCGAAGAGGGGATAGTCACAGATGTTAAACTGGTGCAAAAACTAAAAGCACTTTCTCCAATAGTTTTGACAGAAGCAGGCATTGTAACTGAAGATAATTTAGTGCAGTCTGTGAATGCGGAAATACCAATTGTTGTAACTGCAGACGGAATGTTTATAGCAACCAAGGAGGAGCAACCACTAAAAGCAAAGTCTTCAATTGCCTTGACAGACGAAGGAATTGTAACAGACGTTAAACCTTCACTCCCCCTAAATGCTGCTACTCCTATGGTTTTGACTTCGTCTTTAAAGATAATAGTGCCTACACCATCCACAAATTCATGTGACACAATAGGCGTATTAAAGGCATCGGTATGCACCCCTACTCGATCATGTGATATCACCTCCGGCAATTTCTCCGTTGCCGTGTAAGTAATAGTGTTATTTGCTTGATTCGCGGCAGCAGTTGGTTGAACCATCATAAAAGCCACACTTAAAAAGAGAAGTAATTTAACTTCGGATGATACAAAATTTTTCATAATCCTAATAAATCTATGTTATACTTGTTTTTCTATATCTTTTGTGTCCATTTAACTCGTTATTGTACTATTTGTCCGGTGATGGTATAGGTCTTCCCATCACGACGGATGAATAGTTGTCCATTTAGTAGAAGTCCACCATTTACACATTTCTCATCTTTTGTCTCACCAATGCCGGTGATTATTTGTGCTTCGGGGTTGGAGGGAATAATAGGAGGCGTTGGCATAACCTCTGCACCACCGCCTTTGAGTTCGCCTTGATAGCCAGTGGTAGCAAAATCACCTATATATACATGTAACGGCGTGCCGTTGGCATCTAAAGTAGATAGCACATAATTATATCTCGAAGCAACGTCAAGACCCGTAACCATAAAACTCAACGTATAAGGCTGACTATCATCGGC
>JAGHTR010000065.1 GCA_018065205.1 Candidatus Colicola caccequi | reverse complement strand
GGCTAATTCGTTGAGCCCGGCAGCAATGGAGTCATTAATGGTCTTGGCTCCTAAACTGCCTCCAATGATAAGTAGCGTACGTTTGTCACTCTTTACTCGTTTGCCGGATGTAAGGTTTTGACGGACAGGATTGCCGGTTAAGATAATCTTTTCTGCCGGGAAGAATTTGTCCATGCCTTCGTATGCAACACAAATCTTGGCTGCATCATTTTTGAGTAGTTTATTGGTGACTCCGGCAAATCCATTTTGCTCCTGTAATAGGATTGGAACACCCATCTTAGCAGCAACTTTCATTGCGGCTCCGCTTGCATAACCTCCTACACCTACACCTACATCAGGACGGAATTCGCGTACGATTCGTTTAGCCTGCCGCATGCTACGCCATAAGTCAATCAACACACTGATGTTTTTCCATGGCTGAGCACGATTGAAGCCCCTGACGGGTAGACCGATGATTTTATACCCGGCTTCTGGTACTCGCTGCATTTCCATTCGTGACAAGGCTCCGACGAATAAAATCTCTGCTTGTGGATCTAACTCTTTTAATGCATTGGCTATACTGACGGCTGGAAAAATATGTCCTCCGGTTCCGCCTCCGGAAATTAAATATCGCATAATATAATATATAATTTAATAGGTAGCAATGGGTTTATTCATTCTCATTTACATTGATCTCGGGCACTATTTCTTCGCTTTCTCGTACACTTTTATCAATGCCTGCCCTCTTCTCGTTTTGTTCTCTGGCTACACTCATCATTACACCGAAATAAAGGCTGGTAATCAGCACCGACGTTCCTCCTTTACTAATCATGGGAAGAGGTTGTCCGGTTACAGGACCTATCCCAACAGATACAGCCATAGAGACAAAAGCCTGACACGTAATCATAAGAGCTAATCCCATGGTCATCAACATCGCTGTATAGTCGTCATATTTGCTGCTGGCGAAACATGCTCGACATAATATTACCATGTATAAAAGAATCAAAGCAATAGCCCCTACCAAACCTGTTTCTTCTACAATGATAGCAAAAATATAGTCCGCGTATGCCAACGGTAAGAAGTCCCGCTCCTGACTATTGCCAGGTAATACACCAAAGGGTGATTTTCCTCCGCGCATAACGGCCACCTTTGCAATGGAACGTTGACGGTTGGCATCCGTTAATTTAAATTCCTCTGCCGATTGCTGGTGCTCTTCCATCATCTTATCAATACGGCCAACTTGCGTGATGGCGCGATCAAATGGTTTGGGAAGACTGCGTTCGGGGCGTATAAAAGCAAACTCAACAATAACATAGAAAAGAATGCCTAATACCACAACTGATCCTGCTACGATGCCTATGTATTTCCATGGCATGCGTGCCAAAACCCACATAATAAAGACTACACTACCTAAAAGCAATGCCGTTGACATATTACCTGTCATAATAGGGAAACATATGGCAATGGTGGCAACTAATGTCCATAGAAAACGTTTCTTTACATCTTCTTCTGATTGAATGCGACCCAGTTGGTCGGCTACTATGATAATCAATCCTAATTTGGCAATTTCAGAGGGTTGGAATTGTACTCCGCATATCTCAAACCACCGTCCGGCACCATTGATAGTAACTACAAACGGATTGCCCGGAATCAACATAATATAAAGGCATAGTAGAGCAAAGAAAAATGCTATATATCCTCCGAATCGCATCATCCATACTGGTAAAAGTTGGATAAAATACGCGCATGCCACACCGATAACAAGAAAGATGATTTGCTTGAAAATAGGACCTAAAGCACTGCCGGTCGCCTCATAGGCTAATGTGCTACCTGCACTAAAAAGAGCAATAATAGCAACAACAATCAGGATAATAAATAATGTCCAGAAGGTTTTGTCGATATATTGGCGTGAGCCTATGAAGTCTGGTATTCTCATAACGCTTTGACGGCAGCCATAAATTGCTCACCGCGATCTTCATAACTGGTGAATAAATCAAAACTTGCGCAGCAAGGGGATAACAAAACAGTATCTCCTTCGTGTGCTGCTGCATAACATGCCTGCACGGCATCATGCAGCGTGTTGGTATCATAGATAGTTAGTCCAAAATTGTCAAAATGTTCATGCAACTTCTCATTATGCAATCCCATAAACACCAAGGTATGACACTTCTCTTTAACAAGTGCATCAATCTCCGAATAGTCATTACCCTTGTCTTTGCCTCCCAAGATAAGCACCGTGGGTGTAGTCATACTTTCTAATGCATACCAGCAACTATTTACATTTGTGGCTTTACTATCATTGATATACCTTACTCCCTTGATTGTTGCCACATATTGCAAACGATGTTCTACGCCTGCAAATTGTTTAAGACTCTCCCGAATGACATCATTATGTATGTGTAAAATCTGTGCAGCCAAACTGGCAGCCATTGAATTGAGTTGATTATGCTTACCTTGTAAGGACAATTCATCTATACCAATCTGCAACGGCTCCACTTCTTTGTATGCCGAAACAATCATGTTTTTCCCATCTGTATAGGCCATATTATGCGAATTGGCTCCGAATGGATAGAGAGTCGCCTTTGGCTGAATGCGTGCAATCTCTCGATCAATAACCGGATCTTCTGACCAATAGATAAAGGCTTGTTGTGCCGTTTGATTCTGAGTGATACGGAATTTAGCATTCACGTAATTTTGGAATTGAAAATCGTAACGATCTAAGTGGTCCGGTGTGATATTGAGCAAAATAGCAATGTCGGCTCTAAAGTCATACATATTATCCAATTGGAAGGAACTCAATTCAATCACGTAATAATCATGCTGTTCATGAGCTACCTGCAAGGCCAATGAGTTACCAATATTACCGGCTAAACCTACATTTAACCCTGCGCGAACCAACATATCATAAATCAGAGATGTAGTGGTTGTCTTTCCGTTACTACCGGTAATACAAATCATCTTGGCAGTTGTGTAACGTGCTGCAAACTCAATTTCCGAGATAATCGGTGTCCCTTGCTGTTGCAGTTGCTGAATTAGAGGCGCTGTTAATGGAATGCCGGGAGACTTAATCACTTCATCGGCATTGAGAACTAATTCAGTGCTATGCTGACCGCTTTCAAAAGGAATATGATGTTCGTTCAACAAGGCCTGATACTCAGGCTTGATAGCACCCATGTCTGACACAAATACATCAAAACCTTTCTCCTTGGCTAAGATGGCAGCTCCGGCACCACTTTCACCGGCTCCTAATATAACTACTCTTTTCATCGAATCTTAAGTGTTAAGATGGTTAGTGCAGCCAAGATTAATGTGACAATGCAAAAACGCAAAACAATCTTGACCTCGTGATGCAAATCATGTTGACCCTTAAAAAGAATACCACAAGTGGGATCGTTAACTAGCACTTGATCAACAGAAGTGCGGAAATGATCATGAAGTGGGGTGCGCTTCCATACTCGGAAATGACGGCCTTTTTTCTTCATTAACTTATATACTTGTGTCTGGAAAATAACGCTGACACTTTCAATAAGGAATACACCGCACAAAATCGGCAATAGTAACTCCTTATGAATGATAATAGCGCATACGGCAATAATACCTCCTACGGTTAGACTTCCGGTGTCCCCCATAAAGATTTGTGCCGGAAAACCATTCCACCATAAGAAACCTACTAATGCACCTACAAAGGCAGACATATAAACAACTAATTCCTCTGAACCGGGGATGTACATAATATCAAAATAGTCCGCAAAAATGACATTACCGCTGATGTATGCCAATATAATCAGTGCTGCACCAATGATAGCAGAGTTACCCGCACACATGCCATCCATTCCATCATTTAGGTTAGCACCATTACTAACCGCGGCCACTACCAGAATAGTGAGTAGCACAAAGAAAATCCAACCTGCCCGATATTGATTTTCTTCTCCAAGGAAACGAAATATATTGGCATAATTGCAGTTGTGATTCTTAATAAATGGAATGGTGGTTCGTGTGGACTTGACATCCGGCGTTTTCTCTACAATCGTGATGTTGTTTTCAATACGCGTTTCTACACGCTCATTCATAATCGTCACCGGACTATAACGCAAGGTTAGTCCTACAATCAAACCCAACGCGACTTGACCTATGATTTTAATCCAACCATTGAGACCTTCTTTGTTCTTCTTGAACGTCTTGATATAGTCATCAGCAAATCCTAAACTGCCCAAAAGAACAGTTGTGATTAGCATTAACTGCATATATACATTGGTCAGTTTTCCTACAAGTAAGCAGGGAAGCAGAATGCTTGCAATAATGACAATACCTCCCATGGTCGGCACGCCTTTCTTAGCCACATTAAATGGGTCTAACTTCTCGTCTCGCTGCGTCTCAGATATGTGCTTGCGCTTGAGAAGATTGATAAAATACTTGCCAAAATAGATGCTGACTATTAAGGCCAATACATTAGCCACAATGGCCCTCACCGAAATGTAGGTCATCAACCTCGCTCCGGGAAAGTCTCCTAAATGATTGAATAATTCGTATAGCATATTAAATAAATTTACGTACTACTTCGTGGTCATCAAAATGGTACTTGACGCCTTTGATAATTTGGTAATCTTCATGCCCCTTCCCTGCAACCAAAATAACATCCTTATCTCCGGCTAAGGTGCAGGCAGTTTGAATGGCTGTGGCACGATCTTCAATAATGAGCGTTGTTCGCAACTCTTCTTCTGTCAGTCCTGCTGCCATGTCTCTCAAAATATCTGCCGGTTCTTCATCACGCGGATTGTCGCTGGTTAAAATCAACTGATCACTGCCTCGTTTAGCAATTTGTGCCATCATTGGTCGCTTACCATGATCGCGATTCCCTCCACAACCGACTACAGTTATCAATCGCCCCTTACGAATCTCGTTGATGGTCTGTATAACATTATCAACCGCATCCGGTGTGTGGGCATAATCTACAATGGCAGTCCAACCTTTCTTTGGACTACGGATGGCTTCAAAACGTCCATTAACAGCTGTTAGCGTGGATAAGATACGCAGTACTTCCATCGTGTCAAATCCAAGGCAAACGGCACCTCCGTAAATGGCCAAGATATTGCTGGCATTAAATCGTCCTACCAAGGGTACAAAGACTTCTTTCCCGTTTAGATTAAGTTGCATACCATTAAAATCTTCTTCTAAAATGGTCGCTTTAAAATCTGCCAAACAGCGAGTAGAGTAGGTCTTGACGCAAGCACGAGTATTTTGAGTCATAACCAGCCCATTTTTATCATCTTTGTTAGTGACGGCAAAGGCATCTTTGCGAAGTCCGTCAAAAAGTCGTTTCTTGGTGTCGCGGTAATTATCAAACGTTTTATGATAATCAATATGATCGCGCGTGAGATTAGTGAATAAGGCTCCGTCAAAATCCAACCCGGCAATGCGCTCTTGGGCGATAGAATGGCTGCTCACCTCCATGAAGGCATACTCACAACCGGCATCTACCATCTTTCGTAATAAACCATTTAATTCCAATGCGTCCGGTGTGGTATGGGTAGAGGGAATAGCCTCGTCTTCAATATAATTGATGACCGTAGATAGCAATCCCGCTTTTTTGCCTAAGGCTCGCACTAATTTATACAACAAGGTGGCAATCGTAGTCTTTCCATTCGTGCCGGTTACGCCTACCAATGTCAGATGCTCACTGGGGCAACCAAACCATCGATGTGCCATTACACCTAAGGCATAGTCTGTATTTTCTACAACAACAGTTGTGACGCCTTCCCTGATGTAAGCATTATCACTGATGACGATAGCGACTGCTCCTTTCTCAATACAACTGTCTACGAATGTATGACCATCCATAGCAGTGCCTACTTGAGCAACAAAAACATTACCCTTCTCAATCTTTCGTGAGTCAAATTGAATGCCGGTTACATCAATGTCTGTAGCCCCTACAACTTGTAGCGTTGATAATCCGTTAATTAAATCGTGCAGTTTCATATTGATTAATGCTTTTTCCTAAAGATTGTTTTCCCTTCCTTAATTTCATATACCCATCCATAAGCCATCGTCCGTTCGGCAATCTCTCTAACTACTGAACCACAGTCCATTCCGGCATCGTAAATGGGGAAATTCTTAGGATGCTCAATCATACATAGACAAGTGTATTCCGGATTCTCTTCCGGGAAATAGCCTACAAAGGTCATCCTATGTTCATGATCCTTACCATGATAACGTCCATGGTGGAATAGTTGGGCGGTTCCTGTCTTACCGGCGATATGCACAAGATCACTTTGCGCTTTGCGAGCAACAATATGCCCTTGCCATTTACGAACGGATGCCGTGCCGGGTAAATCATTATCCCACACTACATCATGCAGCGCCTCCTTGATGTGCTTGAGTGTGGAGGAACCACACAAAGAACTGTTGAGTGTAATGGTATGGAATTGTTTAATAGCCTCTCCTTCTTTCTCTATTCGACTTACCATATATGGGCGTATCATCTTGCCGTCATTGGCAATGCCATTATAGAAAGCTATAATCTGCATGGGACTTAACTCTACCGAATAACCATAGGCCATCTTGCTGATGGTGACGGCATCGTTAGGCACATCAATTCGTGGAGGAGTACTGCCTAAAATCTCGGTTTTAAAGCCATCTGTAATTTTCATTGACTGCAGTTTCTTTACGAACTTGTCTGCTCGTCCATCGTATGCCTTTACAATCATTTTAGCTAACGCGATATTACTACTGATGGCTAATGCACTACGTGTGGTGTAGAACGTATCTCTTGGGTGAGAATCCGTGTGGTGACTGCTCCTATAATCCCATCCCAAACGGCTAACGTGGAAGGTGTCATTAATACCAATCTTACCATCATCCAATGCCGCCATCATGGCGATTGTTTTGAAAGTTGAACCGGGTTCTACACGTGTTACCGTATGATTGCGAGTCTCATAATAATGCCCGTCGTCCAATCGGTCCAGATTGCTAATTGCTTTAATTTGACCCGAATGCGTTTCCATGAGAATGACGCATCCCCAATCAGCTTCACATTCATTCAATTTACTAATCAATGCATCCTCACAAATATCCATTAGATTGACATCCAACGTGGTTACGATATCGCAACCATTGATGGCCTCGCGAATCGGCACATCTTCCCATTGACCGGCTACACGCTGACGAGTGCAAAGCCCCTCTGTTCCATGCAGTTCTTTCTCAAAACTTTGTTCTAATCCGGCATTACCATATCCTTCGTCACGGTAAATACTACCAATTGTACGACTGCCTAATCGCCCAAATGGTTTGTTACGTACATGCTCTTCTTTGAAGTAAAAACCACTTTTGTATGGACCCCTACGCACCAAAGGCAACTTCTCAATAGCCCTTTTTTGCACATAATTGATACGTCCGGAATGCAACCGTATATCTCGTCCTTTGCGATTGTTACTCAGAAATGCTTCTGTAATCATCTTTCGATACTCTTGTGCCGATTTGTCCCCAATGATTCGACTTAATCCATTGGAGATAGAATCAATATAATGCCGGAACAATGTGTCACCACCAAGATGTAATGCCTCTACACGAGTATCCATACGTACAACATATTGAGGTAAACTACTGGCCAATAAACGACCATTGGCATCTACAATATTGCCTCGAGCAGGATTAACTACCACATTGGTCTTGTACTGCGATGCAGCAATCTTTTCCCATTTGGCTTTCTCAATGGGATTAGTCTGAGTATAGATAATCTTGGCAATCACGCCGATAAAACCCAACAAAATGAGTAGAACAATGCAAGCAAAGCGTAATATGGTATTTTGTCTGGAATCTAACATCAGCGGATATAGATAATAGGTTTCCTGTTCTCAATCAACGTACTTCCCTGTTCTCGCAGTTGACGCGTTATCGTACTCTGTCGTGTACGTTCCGTCAACTCGGCCTCAATGGTCATCTGTTCAAAATGTTTATCTTGAAGTACTTTCTTGATTTCTGTAAGATGGTGGTATTGCCGTTGAGCAAAAAAACCGGCTAAGATATACACAAAAACCAACGCCGCAATGAGGATGCAGAGTTTATATTGCTTCCTTACCCATTTATGCATCAGCACATCGCCGTTCATAAAGGCCTTTAACGTCACTTTGTCTTGCTGGTCTTTTTGTTCTTCCATCACCGTTTAGTCAGGTTATATTTTTTCTGCAACACGCAATTTGGCCGACCTGGCGCGTGGATTACGTTCTACCTCGTCCTCGCCTGCCATACGTCCCTTCTCGATTACTTTGAATGGAGTAAGGATATTGCCATAAAAATCTTTTTCTGTTTCGCCTTCTAAGTTACCGGACCTTAGGAAATTCTTTACAATTCGGTCTTCTAAAGAATGGTATGTCAATACAGCGATTCGCCCTCCCGGTCGCAGCAAGTCTTTTGCCGCCATCAGCATCTCGCGTAACGCACCTAACTCATCATTCACTTCAATACGCAGGGCTTGAAAAACCTTGGTCAATTCTTTCTTATCCCCTGTTAATGATGC
>JAGHTR010000113.1 GCA_018065205.1 Candidatus Colicola caccequi | reverse complement strand
GCTCCTAATGCAATAGCGATTGGCAGTCCGGTCATTCCGGTATTAGGGATTCCAACAGCCATGGCGTTCTTGAAGATATTCTTGCTGAGCGACACTTCAATCGTATCGGGCTCAATGCCTAATTGCTCCTTGGCTCGTGCCACACACAAAGCCACAGCAACAGGTTCAGTACAACCGATGGCAGGAATCACCTCGTGGTGGAGTAAGTCTAACAGTTTTTCTTGTGCGATAGGTGAATCCATATAAGTAGCCGATAAATGATTAAACATACAAAGGGAAGTATCCATATTATAGGCAGTTGCTTGCACCAAATCATAATGGCACTAATACATACAGCGCAAATATAATAAAGGACTCTAAACCATAGTTTGGCATTTTCGTTAGGCAGTATGTCCCTTATCCATCGCATGCGGCGTTTGGGCATAGAAAAACGTTCAATACTGATTTCTAACGGATAAGATAGCAACAGTAAAAAACATGCATCAGCCCAACAAGATTGATGAATGCCAACCCAAATAAATGATAAATATCGCCAACTGACTAAAATCGGATAGAAAAAGACTGCTTTTTGATTGCGAAGTGTATTGTAAACCATAAAGATAGGTTGCAACAATAATACCCAAATAAGAGTGATAATAATCCATTCTTCCCATTGATAAATATAGCCCAATACAAACATCAAAGATAGCACAAACAGCATTCGAACCAAGTAGATAATGCCAATATGTTGCCGTCCATACTGTAGTGCTTCGGCAGATAACCGCATCGTGGGGTGTTCTTCGGAACGCGTAGTGATTGTATCATTATAGATGTACCCCAATTCATAGTACATAACTACAATAAGCAGCAAGAGTATATAGTTGAGTACATTGTGATAACCATCGTTCGTAGCAAGGAACAGAAAGTAGGTGGCTGTAGGCAATATCATCAACAACCACCAAGAAATAATCTTAGGCCATTGCTTAAGACGTATACGATGCAGGTATCGAAAAGGCAAATAGAAATCAATAGCGCGTGTCATAACCGGAGATAAAGGTGCATGGCGGCAAATACTTTTGTCTTTCCCACCACGATTGATTATTATAGGTCACAATAGTCGCAGAATGAGCCTGCTGAATAAAGGGCAAATCACTACGATTATCGGTTAGTATATCATAATTCTTTAGGTGCATGGCACGCTTGTAAATATCTCCTGCATAAACTTGTTGTGCTCCAATGCGTTTAGCTACTGCTTGCGCTATTGGAGTTATAGTGCCGGAGAAAATAACGACTTGCCGTCCTTTCAATACTTGCCATGCTTCCTCAATCTTGTGTTGCTCCAAGTGCGTATTGACAAAAACCTCTGCCATTTGATCAATCTCTACTTGATTATAGGACCGCAGGTACGAGATGGCTCGTTGTCGCAGATAATCATAGTGGAATAACTTTAGACATAGCATATTGCACCAACGCACAATAGGACATTTCATCCAACGGCGTAAACATAAATAGCTCTTGTCATGGATGGTCGCGTCCAAGAAATCAAACGTGGTGTTACTGCTATATAACGTCCAACAGATGTCCGTCAATAGAACTCGGGATTCACAGGTTTGCAACAATAGGGATTCCATCTGTTTTGCCTGTGTGAGACGGCTGAATGAATCTTTATTATTTATTACTTGATGGGTGTAACCATTGGCTTTCCATTCATTGTATTTATCTAAAATAAATTGCTTGATCTCCTCTATATTGTCCGAAGCCAAACCGGCATTTGTTTCAACCATGGCTTGGGCTAAACAACCTTTGTCCGAAGGAATACATAGAATAGGTTTCTCACAACCGAGAGCCTCAAAGAACTTAGTGGTCATCATTCCATGCGTTTGGGCAGAGGTTAGCACCAACATAATGCTACTGCGACGAATCTCGTCCCCAACCTCGGTAATGGGAATAGACCGATATTCAGGGGTATGCCAATTAAGCACAATATCTTGGATATTAAGTTCGCGTACGGCTTGCTCAATAAGGTCCTTATGCTGGAACTCGTAAATGCGCCCTATATACGAAATGAGGAATTGTGGATTAGAAACAGCCTCATAAAAGAATTGCCTAGGATCAAACCCATTGTAGATAAGATGCACATTGGAATTGAATTGCCGAATAAAATCTACATGCCAAGGGGAAACCGTAGTAATACAATCGGCTTGACGTAAGACTGCATTGCGACGACGTATATTCACTCTCTTGTACCAATTCCGGAAGGGACGTGCCCACCATGAACGATGAGATTGATATTGTGCATCAGGTACTTGCTCATCTAAATCTCGTATATCTACAATCAAAGGAATGTGCTTGACTTGTGCTACGTCCAATGCTGCACGGAGCGGAAATGTAGAGAAGGTCGTGCAAAGAACAGCATCAAAGGTACGATTAACTAATTGCTGCTGTAGTTTCTTGGAAAAATGTCTATTTCGCCAATCTGTTAGCAAGGACCAAAACGACTTAATAACCCAATCTATACCATTGCGATAGGTCGGCAACTCGTTAATGGGATAATCATGCGCAAACGAGTAAGACTCCATGGCTTCGGTCCAAACCTCTACATGATACCCTTCCCGCGTTAGGTAATCGCAGAAGAATCGCAAACGAGGGGCATAGGATGGTTTGCCTATAGGATCGGTTAAGACAAGAAGGTTTTTCATAGCATTTGAAGTACTCGAGGATAAAGGTGTTTATGGTAGGTTAGTGCGTTGATGTTGGAGTTATGCCATAACAGGTTTACTTCCCCGTGATAGTGCTTGGTTGTGGATAATAACTGTTGCATGTAGGCAATAGCCTCTTCCTCCGTCAATTGCATATAATTACTGAGTGTTACATCCATCGCTGTTAAAGGATGTAAGGTCAGGGACGTAACGTGTTTGGTTATAGGATGAATCCAACGGACAGGGCGAGTGGTTTGTAAACGGAATCCGGCTTGGTCCGCAAAGGCCATCGTATAATCGTCTTTAACGCCCATTTCTACAAGTTGTTGCATTCGTTCAATGGAGCAATTCAAATAATGTGA
>JAGHTR010000205.1 GCA_018065205.1 Candidatus Colicola caccequi | reverse complement strand
TATTTATCGTTAGCTCAGGAGCCAAAAGAAAGGCAAAGGGCTATTAGGCAATGCCATTAAGTGGAATTTTACCAAGTTCCTACTTGACCGACAAGGCAATGTGGTAGGTCGATATGTTACCGGGTATTATAAAGGTGTTGTCCCCTTTTATACCCCTTAGGTTACGCTTTTCGTAACATAAAGAAATAATAAAGCAATCATAAAGGAATAGTAAAGGAATCATAAAGGAAATATAAAGAATGTATATGCAATTAGACGCATATACAGAGTGGGGCAGAGAACAAATTGTTTTCTGCCTCGCAAGAGAGTAATAAGAGCACATTTCGAGTTGTTCACTTTTTTGTGAACAAAGCAGAGATGGATCAAAGAAGGGGAAGTCAAAATTAACTTATTCTAAATTTATAAGACCGAACATCTTCTTTTACATTAGAATACTATAAATTATTTCTTGCGTTTAATACTAATAGACCCTACTTGATGTTTATGTACAATTATACATTGTGCGTCTTCGTTATTAAATAAGACATAATTCACGCCTCCGTCATGCAATGAACTTTTGAAGCAAATACCATCCGCTTGCAACTCCAACTTACACCATTCACAAATTAATTGAGTAGGGACGTATTCTATTTCAGAATCATAACGTCTCAAGGGTTTTGACATATCCGCACTAATGGCCTCGTTAATTTTTTTTCTAACCACTACATCTTTTAAAGAGTCATCACCACAAAAAGCAACAAATAAATTAGTATCATCATTAAAGTCAACAATTTTTAAATCCCTCTGAACTTCAAATGTACCAACGGACAATTTATCTAAATGTAAAGCTCGAACCTCGTAATATGTAGTTTCTGGAGATTGACACAGATATAAATATGGTATTCCTAATGGATTTGCGCGCCCTGCTTTTGCATATTCTTTAGGAGGGCATCCCATATCATGTTTTGTTAAATAGTTTCTACCATTAGGTATGATACGGGCACGATACAATTTTTGTCCTTGTTGTAATCCATTGCCCAACTGCAAATATTTCCCCGTCGCGAACCTGTCCGTATTGGCAAAGAACCTTGTTTGTTCACATACTTCTTTTTTTAATCTACTCCACACTGCTATTTCTTCTTGAAGGTCCTCACGATAATCAACTAACGTGTCAATGCCATAACCCAATCCACCATAGCGCAAGATTTCGGCTAAAACAGTTCTTGCTATGGTTTGTGACTTAAAAATTCCCCATTCTCTAGTAATTATCACATCAATTGTAAAACCATTTATGGTAGGAGAAAACAGAGACAACAATTCGTTAAAGAAATTTTGCAGTATAGAGATATCGGCTAAATTACCCTCTTCTCCACTAATTTCGCAGATTCCTTGTGCAGAGATATTATTATTCATCTCTGCCTTTAATTCTTGGTCTTTAAAGCAATTTGGACTTACTAACATAACGACTCATTACAATAAAGACAACATTAATTCCAAATGATTCTTAATAGACACTTTCTTTAAATACCCTAAACCAGGATACCCCTCGCGAGAACCTGAGCGTTCAATAATGTCATCTATAGGAGTAGTATGAGGTTTATCAATATAAAAATCGCGCACTTTAATTGCCGCCTCACAAAATTTTCCTCGAACATCAGCTTGTGTATCATTTGAATCTGATACAAAATGATGAATATAAACTTGATCGTCAGAATGCAAATAAGTCAAATGTATGGCTAAAGCATATGGCATAGCCCCCCCTTCTGTTAACTCCTTTTGAACAGAAGTATAATCCGAAAAGCCATCCAACCCTCCCTCTTCTTTATAATAATACCATTCTTCAGAGAACAATTCATCAACATTATTTAAATAATCAGCATTTCGCTGCTGAGTATTAAACATATCGTCTAACCGAATAATCTTTTTTCCGGTATCTTTAAGAATTCTTCCTGTTCTTCTAGATGTTGAAGAACCAAAATTATTCACAATGTATTCCACCTGTGGCTTACGCAGAATTTCCAAGGCCTTCTCATTCTCAACATTAAATCCTGTAGGATGAATAAGCATTACATGTTCATACCCTTCTTCTATAATTAAATTCTCCACATTCTCCAGGTCTCTATTACATATAAAAGCTGGCACCCACATCTCTCTTTTATCTCGCAATAAAGGGCATTCATCAAGTAAGGTAAACCGTACTGTTGGATGTTTAAACATCCCATCCATCGGATTCAAAACTAAAGCGAATTTCTGTCCAACTTTCATCAACGCATTTATAGTTAAAATCAATGCATTGTTTTGAGAATTTACAGGCTCAAGTATGGGTAAAATTTTCTTTTGCCCTTCGTTTTCTTCTATAAATTCACGAACTGCTTTAAGGTCATACTGTTTTGCTCGTAGTAGTGGGTAATACATAAGGTGATATGTTTGTTTTTAGTTTGACATCTAATTGACTCCTTTGTTTTTCGTTTAAATTCAGGCTCAGCATCATCTGGCGAATTGGCGAAGGAAAATTCCTCAAAACATGCGTTGAGTTTTTCCTTTTCTTTACTAATTTTAAAAACAACAGTTTTATATCTTCTTCGGACAAAGAAAGAAAGATTTTTTTACACTCCTGATACCAATTTTCCATAGTTAATGAAGGTATGGCCCCTGTCAATTGATAAATAATATCACAAAACTCATTTGTGTGCATTGATTGCATAGATAACTCTTTATCAAAAGTACTATTTTGTAGAGCCTCTCTAGCTTCACGAAGTTGTATTTTCCCTTTTGATTCAGAGAGAGTAATTATACCTATTCTCGGATCTAAGTATTGCTCATAATCATTCTTCTTGTCTATAGGAATAACAATAAAACATTTATCAAATACACGACAATAATCTTGTAGTTGTTTTTTTAATCTTGTAGGATTGTCTAAATCTGATTTTATTTCAAATGCTTTACTTTCACCATTGAACATGGCAAGATCTACTATTGAATTTCCAACTTTATATTCGTTAAAATAAGCAGTCTCTTTTGTACCATATTTTTTAAGTAGCCATTGATTAATAATCTCATTCTTGTAAACATATTCATTTCTATAATTGTGTAACAATTGCCGATAAACATACGAAAGATAATCTATATAAGTTCTGTTTTTCTTACAAAAATCGCGATCAAACTGTGATACAATCCAATTTAAATAACTAAAGTCATTATACGCCAATATATTAATAAAAGCCTTTCGAGAAAAAGCCTGTGCATAACTTTGCCATTTTATATTATCTAGAGTCATCAATGACATGCTTGTATTTACCGTTGTCTTATATTCCTCATATTTTGCGACTGCAAAGTTACGATATTTTTTTGATATGTGCAAATATTTTATGTATAAAAGTGTGATTTATGCCACTTTATTGTGATAACAAGTTACAGATTATTACCAAAACGTTGCATCCACTTCGGTTATGTGGACTATATTGTGAAGGAATCATAAAGAATGTATATCGGAAAACAAGCATATACAATCTAGAGCAGAGAATAAACTGTTTTCTGCCCCGCAAGAGAGTAAAAAGAGGGAAGTTCGGGAGTTAACAATGGTCTATTGATTCTCTTGATTAATGAGATTGACTACCACTTTCACCATAATATCTTTTTCTTCTGATAAAAAAATATAATACTATTATAATAAAGATTCCACATATACCGGCTATTGCATAATAGAACTTAAGTTTATAACTTTGTTTATCATAATTAAGAATTGCCTCTTGTATTGCAGGAAGCTGAGATGCGGAAAGCACTCCAAGTATACCCCGATTATAAAATTGATTATAAATTGTGTCTTTACACAAAATACTATCATCATTCAGTGTGTAATAAATCTGGTAACTAGGGTCTAAGAAAAAGATTGTATCTTTTGACCATTTTATGTTAAAATCATAAAACGAATAGTCTATGATTTTAACATATTTAGATGTATCACGCTGTGATAATTTACAAAATGTCCTCAAAGACGCATCTAAGTACCCCACCGAATCTTGCTTAATTGCATTTTCTAGATTATAAAAAAAATAATATGTCTCCTTTCTTCTGAAACCTACCTTATGCGTACTAACATCAAACCCATGCCACAATTCTAGATCCCATACCTCTGGACTCATTTTTTTCTTGCCATCCCATTCATATTCTTCGCTTTCTTCTATAAAAAGCCGACAAATACCATGATAGCCACTACTATCAATTGTTCCTGGTCCAGTGTACACAGTATTCAACTCTCTCTTATAATTTTCAATTGGCGATGTAACACCCAGAACAATAATTGTTATTAAAAACAAGCAAATTACGGAAATAATTATCTCTACTACTTTTTTGAATTTTGACATATGATTTATAATAGTATTAGTTTATACATTATTCAATGAAATCCATGCAAAGTTACAAATTTTTTTTAATATAACCAAATATTTTTGCAAAAATGAATTTAATTGTCAGTTAAATTGTAATATCTTTGTCTATTTGACGAATAATAGTCCACCAATATGCAGGCAAAAGCTCCTTCATCTTTTCCATAATGGTAGCAGGAATCTCTTTATAATAAGCCTGAGCAATACCACCTGTTATGCAAGCCAATGTGTCGCTATCGCCACCCAACGAAACAGCGAGGCGAATAGCCGACTCAAAGTCTGTGCTATCCAGAAAAGCAATTATTGCCGGAGGCACAGTACCTTGGCACGAAGATTCCCAGTCATACGAAGGACGAATCTCATTACATGTATGATTGAGATCATACCCAAATTCAGACATGATATAACTTTTTATTGCCTCTTTGCTTTCTCCGTGTAAAGCCATATAGATAGCAGCTGCCGTAGCCTGTGCACCTTTAATTCCTTCAGGGTGATTATGAGTAATTTCGGCAGACTTTTTAGCAAGTGAAAGAGCCTCATCTAATGAATTAGCAACCCAACCACATGCAGAGCATCTCATTGCAGAACCATTGCCCCAAGAGTTATAAGGATGACGCACACCCATTTGCTGGTCGTCAAAATAATCTCCATCTTGATAGTCATATACAGCATCCGGTTCGAATAACCATCGTCTAAATCCACCACCATATCCACCCATGGGGCAAGGATAAGTTGCTGCCCAATATACTAAACTCCGTTCAAGTTGCTGCATTGATCTATCTGTATTAATCAACCAATCAGCAACAGCCATGGTCATAACACTATCATCCGTATAATCGGCTTGTGGATGAAAAAGCGGGGTAAAATTAACTCGTTTGCAGTTGTGAAATTCATAAACACTTCCTACGGTGTCTCCAATAATAGCTCCTAACATAGTTGTATTTTTATAATGGCAATAAGTTAAAACTCAAGGTTAAAATTATGTTTTGACTTGAAATGTTCATATCGTTCTCTATTGAAACGATAGTAAGTAGCTGCGCGATGTGCAGTACCATTCTCCTTTTCACCGGTATCATCTAAAATACCTGTGGTTTGCATCTTCTTTAAGAAGTTCCTGCGGTCAAAATGAATATCCAATATCGCTTCATATAGGTGTTGTAACTGCGTCATCGTGAACTTCTCCGGCAACAATTCAAACCCAACAGGACGGAAATGCAAATCTTCTCTCAGTTTACGCATAGCCACTCGCAAAATGCGGTCGTGGTCAAATGCTAATGTCGGAATTTTATCAATCGGAAACCATTTGGCTTCTTCTGCATCATCTCCACCTTGAACATCAGCAATATTGACTAAAGCATAAAAAGCAGTAGTAATTATTCTGCCACGTGGATCACGATTAACTTCAGAGAAAACACCAAATTGCTCCATATATGCCTGTTCAAGCATAGTTTCCTCTTTCAATTCTCGTTTTGCACACTCTTCAATCGTTTCTTCCATTCGGAGAAAACCACCGGGAAAAGCCCAAGCACCTTTGAAAGGTTCAATACCACGT
Source organism: Candidatus Colicola caccequi (assembly GCA_018065205.1). Taxonomy (GTDB): domain Bacteria; phylum Bacteroidota; class Bacteroidia; order Bacteroidales; family Paludibacteraceae; genus Colicola; species Colicola caccequi. Next base: position 1,192 of record JAGHTR010000205.1, on the reverse strand, counting down.
TTGACTAAAAGGACCTGCAAGTCTTTCCCATCAAAACCAAAAATGACGCTATCAGCTGTCATTGCTGCACGCGGATATTCATAAACATATCCCTCTGCCGTTTTAATAAAATCTTCTTTAAAAGCCATATTCAAAATAGTTCTTTGCGTAAATTTTCTGCAAAGGTACAACTTTTTTTTGAATCCACCAAATTATTTTGCGTATTTTTTACGCATTGAATTTGTTATTATTATAAATAATAAAAAAAATCACTTTTTTTAGGAAAGAGTCTACCTTTTTTAGGAAAAAGTCAAGGTTAATTATTGGTTCAAATAAGTCTAACATATATGTATAATTTATTATTATCATTTAACATTATTGTAGAGAAAAACGTCCTCATAATCCTAAAAAATAACACAAAACAACACATTTTTTGAAATTTATTTTCATATTTGGAAATTATTTTGTATCTTTGCAGCGAATTTCAAAATCAACACAAAATATGCGAATTGTTGCTAAAAGTACGCTGGTGGATTATTACACCAAACATCCACAGGCAAAAATAGCGTTGGAAGAGTGGTACCAAAAGACACTTAGTGCACATTGGACTTGTTTTGACGATATTCGTAAAACATTTAACACTGTCTCCGTAGTTGGCAACCAACATTATGTATTCAACATCAAAGGAAATGATTATAGATTAGTGGTTATAGTCTTATTTACTCCACAAAGCGTGTATATCCGTTTTATCGGAACACATGCCGAATATGATAAAATTAAGAACATCGAAAACCTATAAAACTATGGCACAAATTAAAAACGAACAAGCCTACAAGGCCGCAATGGCGCGTATAAATGCGCTTCTTTCATTAGTAAATGATGAAACCCCACAAGATGATCCAAACTATTTAGAGTTGGATATGTTATCCGATATGGTAGTTGAATACGAAGATGCGCACTATCCTATTGGAGTTCCAAATTTAGTAGATGTTATTAAACTGCGTATGTACGAACTCAACTTAACACAAAAAGCTGCTGCTGCTATGATTGGCATTTCGCCTGCACGATTCAGCGAACTATTAAGCGGAAAACGCGAACCAACATTTCAAGTTGCACGTAGCTTAAGTCTCCAATTAGGCATCTCTCCTGCAACAGTTCTAAATGTTGCTATGTGATTTTTCTCTACAATACATCAAAGGTCGCTTGGCGTTTC
>JAGHTR010000152.1 GCA_018065205.1 Candidatus Colicola caccequi | reverse complement strand
AAAATTCTCAATCTACATTCCGAAAATTCTCAATTTGCGCTGCAAAGGTACAACAAAAATTTCAAATACGCAAATAATTGAACAAAAAAAATACAAGTTATTTACCCTTGTCGTTGATGTTTACGTTTGCGTTTACGTTTGCGTTTTCGTTTGCGTTAATTATTCGTGATAAATGGAGAGAATATACGAGCCATGATCCTCGGTAATAAAATGCGAAAAATCAGCCTGACTTAATACATCACGCATATCATTACTGATGCCGGTTCCAAGATACTTCAAATACGCCTCCTTCTGAGTCCATAAACGAATAAACGCCCTATCCGGCTCTGCCGAAGAACGAATAAGCGCACATTCTTGCTCATTCATCGTATATTCCATCAGCGACGAACTCACCTTACGAATCGACTCCACATCTATTCCTATCGGATGCTCATCTATCGCCACCGCTATCGCCTCTTTACAATGCGAAATAGAAAACTCCGGACCATCCGCAAACTGCGGCTTGCCTTCCGGAGTATAGTGAACCGTGCATCGTGAACTGTGCATCGTGCACCGTGCATCGTGCATCATCCGTTCAATCATGTACCAGGACTGAAGAGCACAAAACTGACCAAACACATATTTATATTTTAACGCGTACGCGCGACGGAACTCAGGAACACACGGAAGAAGGCTCTCTACCCTCTCCTGAGTACATTGTGTCATATCGTCAAATACTTCGTATTGCATAAAAACGATGCAAAGTTATAAAAAAATTTGCATATATCAAAAATTTTTTGTACTTTTGCAGGCTCAATGAGAAATAATTGACAATTATAAATATTATTAATTAACTTTTATGGAAAACAAGAAGAGAGTTTACTTATTCGGCAACGGAAAAGCCGAAGGTAATGCACAGATGCGCGAACAGTTAGGCGGTAAAGGTGCTAACTGCGCAGAAATGAACCTCGTCGGTGTGCCCGTTCCTCCCGGATTCACCATTACGACGGATGTATGTAACGAATACTATCAGGTAGGTCAAGAAAAGATTATGGAACTGCTCAACGACGACGTTATGGCCGCTGTTAAGCATATCGAGAACCTGATGGGATGCAAGTTCGGTGATAAGAAGAACCCCCTATTGGTCAGCGTTCGTTCCGGTGCTCGCGCTTCTATGCCCGGTATGATGGATACAATCCTGAACCTTGGTTTGAATGATGAAGTAGCTGAAGGTATGGTGGCTAAAACCAATAACCCTCACTTCGTATATGATAGCTACCGCCGTTTCGTACAAATGTACGGTGACGTCGTTCTTGGTCTTAAGCCCGTTAACAAAACCGATATCGACCCATTCGAGAAGATTATCGAAGAAGTTAAAGGCATCCGTGGAATCACTCTGGATAAAGACCTTAACGTAGATGAATTAAAACTGCTCGTTGCTCGCTTCAAAACCGCTATTAAAGAGCAAACCGGTTTGGACTTCCCAACCGATCCTATCGAGCAATTATGGGGCGCAATCTGCGCTGTATTCCGCAGCTGGATGAACGAGCGCGCTATCCTCTATCGTAAAATGGAAGGTATTCCTGACGAATGGGGAACTGCCGTTAGCGTTATGGCTATGGTATTTGGTAACATGGGTGAGACTTCCGCTACAGGCGTTTGCTTCAGCCGTGACGCCGCTACCGGAGAAAACATCTTCAACGGTGAGTACTTGGTTAACGCACAAGGTGAGGACGTTGTAGCAGGTATCCGTACCCCACAACAAATCACTATCGAAGGAAGCCGTCGTTGGGCTGCTCTGCGTGGCATTAGCGAGGCTGAACGCGCTAGCAAATATCCTTCTATGGAAGAGTGCATGCCTGAGCTCTATAAAGAACTCAATGACATCCAACTCAAACTGCAAGCCCACTATCGCGACATGCAAGATATGGAGTTCACCGTTCAAGAAGGTAAACTCTGGTTCCTCCAAACCCGTAACGGTAAACGTACCGGAACAGCTATGGTGAAAATCGCCATGGACCTCGTTCGTGAAGGTTTGATTACAGAGAAAGAGGCTATCCTGCGCTGCGAACCGCAGAAACTGGATGAACTGCTCCACCCTGTATTCGATAAGGACGCTCTTAAGAAAGCTAAAGTGATTACCCAAGGTCTGCCCGCTAGTCCCGGTGCTGCTTGCGGTCAAATCGTATTCCACGCTGATGACGCTCAAGCTTGGCATAAAGATGGTCATAAAGTGGTTATGGTTCGTATCGAAACCAGTCCTGAAGACCTCGCCGGTATGTCTGCTGCCGAAGGTATCCTCACCGCTCGTGGCGGTATGACCTCTCACGCTGCCGTTGTGGCTCGTGGTATGGGTAAATGCTGCGTATCCGGTGCCGGTGCTATCCTCGTTGACTACAAGGCTAAGACTGTTACCATCGAAGGCGTTACCTATAAAGAAGGTGACTACCTGAGCTTAAACGGTTCTACCGGACAAGTTTATGCAGGTCAAATTCCTACCAAAGCTGCTGAACTCAGTGGCGACTTCAAGGATTTGATGGACCTTTGCGACAAATATACACACCTGCAAGTTCGTACCAACGCTGATACTCCTCACGATGCACAAGTGGCTCGCGCCTTTGGTGCAAAGGGTATCGGTCTGACTCGTACCGAACACATGTTCTTCGAAGATAAGAAAATCCTCGCTATGCGTGAGATGATCTTGGCTAAGGATGCAGAAGGCCGTGAGAAAGCTCTGGCTAAACTGTTACCTTACCAAAAGAGCGACTTCAAGGGTATCCTCGAAGCTATGGATGGCTGCCCGGTTAATATCCGTCTGCTCGATCCTCCATTGCATGAGTTCGTTCCTCATGATTTAGCAGGACAAGAGACCATGGCTAAGGAAATGGGCGTATCTGTTCAAGAGATTCAACAACGCGTTAACTCGCTGGCCGAGAACAACCCAATGTTGGGTCACCGTGGATGCCGTCTGGGTATCACCTTCCCGGAGATTACCGCTATGCAAACACGCGCCATCATGTCCGCTGCTTGCGAACTGAAGAAAGAAGGCAAGAACCCAATGCCGGAAATCATGGTTCCTCTGATTGGTATTCTGTACGAGCTTAAACAACAGAAAGAAATCATCAACCGCGTCGCTAAAGAAGTATTTGCTGAATACGGCGTAGAGGTTGAATACGAAGTAGGTACAATGATCGAGATTCCACGTGCTGCTCTGACCGCTGATCGCATCGCTACTGAAGCTCAATACTTCAGCTTCGGTACCAACGACCTCACTCAGATGACCTTCGGTTACAGCCGTGACGATATCGCTTCCTTCTTACCTGCATACCTCGAGAAAAAGATCTTGAAGGCTGATCCTTTCCAAGTTCTCGACCAAAAGGGTGTTGGCCAACTCATTAAGATGGCCGTTGAGAAGGGTCGTGCTATTCGTCCTGAACTGCGCACCGGTATTTGCGGTGAGCACGGTGGCGAACCCAGCTCCGTTAAGTTCTGCGCACGCGTTGGCATGAACTACGCAAGCTGCTCACCTTTCCGTGTGCCTATCGCTCGTTTGGCTGCTGCTCAAGCTGCTGTTGAAGACGATAAATAAGTCTAACCTTGAGAATTTAGAGTTTAGAGCAATCTAGGCTCTAAATTCTCCTATTGCAGAATAGTCGCCTACGGGCGGCTGTTCTTTGCGATACTTACGCGCACATGCGTGCATATACGTAGTGTTAAGGAGAGTCAAGAAATACATATCTGACAACCACCTATTAGAACCGGGTGACCGCGTTCTGGTTTGTGTGAGTGGCGGAGCCGATAGTGTGGCACTATTGGATATATTGATGCGTGGCGGATACGAATGCGTAGTGGCAAATTGTAATTTCCACCTTCGCGGCGAAGAAAGCAACCGAGATTCTTTTTTTGTACGCGCGCTGGCGCAAACCCTACCCGAGCGCCTATCCGTGCGTAAAGACTGGTTAAAAGACGGCATACCTTTCTATAGTCAGGACTTTGATACCACATCCTACGCCCAAGAACATCATCTGTCCATCGAGACGGCCGCGCGTGAACTACGATACAAATGGTTTGATCAAGTAGCACAACAGACAGGATGCAAAGCCATTGCTGTGGCCCATCATCAGAATGACCAAGCCGAAACGGTTCTAATGCATATCCGCCGCGGATGCGGTCTGCAAGGCCTATGCGGAATGCGACCAAAAGCCACTAACCCGTGCATAAAATCAGACATCCCTATCATCCGTCCGTTACTATGCACCACCCATGACTATATATGCCACTACCTGCGCGACATCCGTCGTATTGATTGGGTGGAAGACTCAACCAATAGTGATACACGTTATAAACGAAATGCTATTCGCGAAGAACTAAGTCATTGGACCAAAGCCGAAATAGAACACATAACCGCCTTAGCCGAACGAGTACAAACAGCACTAACGAACAACAAAGAATGAAACACTTTGGCATCATAGGTAATCCCGTGGCGCATTCGTTTTCAGAACAGTACTTCACGGATAAGTTTGCCAACGAACAAATAGAAGCCGACTACAAACGATTTGAATTGAATACAATAGAACTCGTAAAAACGTATTTGAATCAATTAGACGGCTGCAACATAACTATTCCCTACAAGCAGGCTATTCTGCCCTATTTGAACTCGATAGATGATGTGGCACAGCAAATAGGAGCCGTCAATGTAGTGGATAAACATAAAAAAGGATACAACACCGACTGGATAGGATTTACACGCAGCATCCAGCCACTCCTGCAACCAACCGACCTCAACGCCCTAATCTTAGGCACAGGCGGAGTAGCCAAAGCCGTCTATTACGCCCTAAAACGCTTAGGTATACAACCAACTTACGTGAGCCGAAATACACCTAACCTAACCTATGCCGAACTGACCGCTGACATCATTCGTCAACATACCATTATAGTCAATTGCACACCACTTGGAATGTGGCCCAACATACAGGATTGTCCGGATATAGATTATTCAGCCATCACTACGGCACATCTTTTGTACGATTGTATTTATAACCCACAAGAAACGCTCTTTCTCCAACACGGACGGGAACATGGAGCACGAATAAAAAACGGACTCGAAATGCTATATATACAAGCAGATGAGGCCTGGCAAATATGGAAGAATTAAAACATCACAATATGAAAAAATCTATCTTAATCACCTTAGGTTGCGTCTTGATGACAACTGCTCAGGCTTTTGACAAACCTTTTACCATCGTGTTTAACCAAACACAAGCCGTTCGTGGCGAGTTATACCAATATAGTGAACGCTATCTGGGCACTCAAGATATTGTATTAGACAATGCCACAACGTATCAACTTATAAAAGTAACTACGCCCGACAATAAAAATAAACAGGAGAATGCCTCCAAACCCAAAACATACATGAGACCCCAAACAACCATCGCCCAGCCTCTGCCTCTGCCCGAAGAAGCACTAATGGCAACTAATACAGCCAAGAAAGCCGAAGCTGTGGCAAAACAAATCTATTTCTTGCGCGAGATTCGTATCAATACCTTAGCCGGAGAAACAACCCACGCTCCTGCAGACGGCAAAGCGATGAAACTGATATTAGACAACTTGGATAAGCAAGAAGAGGCCCTCACGGCCATGTTCGTAGGTCAAACAACCACCGACACAGATACTAAAACGATCTATGCTGCCATTGAACCGGATAGTCTATATCAAGAAATAACCTTGGCACGATTCGCTCCCTACAAAGGCATCATCACAGATCCACAATCCGAAGAAGGACAACCTATCCTACTCACTATTCGTCGCGAGACACGCTCCGTTCCCGACACCGAGAACCCCAACTATAAGGAGAAAAAACCAATTTACAAAGATGAGGTATATAAAACTGTCTATCGTATAACTTGCAATAACCAAACCCTATATGCGAAAACTCTTACTTTGTAGTGCCCTGTTGCTAACCGTACTCGTTCAGGCACAGGAACTCAATATGACCGTTAACCTCAATACCGCACAGGTAGAGGGAACCAATCAACAGATGTTTGAGACTCTCAAACAATCCATCACGGACTTCTACAACTCCACACGATGGACCGATATGACCGTAGCCGAAGGCGAACGCATTGAATGCTCCATGTTCATTATCGTCAAGAGCGTGACCACAGAAAATCTGTTCTCATGCGAAATGCAAGTGCAGAGCCGGCGACCTATCTACAATACCAATTACTCCAGTCCTCTCATTAACTTCAAGGACAATGACTTTAACTTCGTGTATCAAGAGTATGACCGTATTGAATTCCAACCGCAACAATTCACTTCTAACTTAGCGGTCCTGCTGGCCTATTACGCCTATCTCATTATCGGTTACGACATGGATAGTTATGCACGCCTAGGAGGAACACCTTACTTCCAAGTATGCGAGAACATCGCCCAAATGGGTCAATCGGCTTCTACCCAAGGTGGCGAAGCAGACGGATGGAAAGCATTCGCCTCTACACGTAATCGCTATGCCTTAATCAACAACCTTATGGACGAGGCCTTCCACCCATTCCGCGAGTATATCTACACCTACCATCGTCTTGGACTGGATATAATGGCCGAGAACGTTGCTAACGGTCGTGCTCGTATCGCAAAAGACATAGAAGTGCTGCATACTGCCAATAAAGCTCGCCCTGCAACCTATGTTGTATATACGTTTATGGATGCCAAAAACGACGAATTAGTGCAACTATTCAAAAAAGGTACAGCCGAGGAGAAAAAAGCAGTATACGATGTATGCATGGCTGTGGATCCTACCAGACAGGACCAATACGACAAGATAAATAAATAATGCTATATGTTGGAGCATTTACATATACAAAACTACGCCTTAATCGGCAACATAGACATTGATTTTCACGATGGTTTTGCTGCCATTACCGGTGAAACAGGTGCCGGTAAAAGCATTATCCTTGGTGCATTAGCCCTCGTAATGGGAGGCCGTGCTGACACCAAAGCCATTACCGAAGGCGAAGATCATTGTGTCATAGAGGCTGACTTTGGACAATACCTCATCCGACGTGAACTCAATCAGAATGGCCGTAGCCGCAGTTTCGTGAATGATGAAGTGGTAACACAACAGGAACTGAAAGCATTAGCTCGACAGCTCATTGATATTCATTCCCAACACGAGAACTTACTGATTGAAAACGATGATTTTCAATTAGGCATCGTAGATACAATCGCTCATAATGATCAACAAAGGCAGGCTTACGAACAAGCTTATAACGCCTATACCGAAGCCAAGAAAGCATTGGAAGACCTGCAAGCCTTGGCTGCTAAAAGCAGTCAGGATGCCGACTATATCGCCTTCCAATATAAACAATTAGACGAGGCTCAACTCACCGAAGGCGAAGAAAACGAATTAGAGCAGGAACAATATCGACTCACACATGCCGAGGATATCAAGTTGAACCTACAAACCGTTCTGCAAAAAATGGATGATGACGAGCAAGGTGCCCTATCTCTCATACATTCGTGCGACATAAGCGATGCCGCCCCTGAACTGCAAGAACGATTGAAGAGCGTAGAGATTGAACTCAAAGATATCGTTGCTGACCTCAACCGTATCTATGACGATTCGGAAATCAATCCGGAACGACTACAACAAGTAAGTGAACGTTTGGATCTAATCAATACACTCTTACGCAAACATCAACTATCAACAGTTGGCGAACTAATCGAATTGCGAGACCAACTCGCCCAACAAGTCAATCGATTTGCTAACTTTGATGAAGAAATAGCCCAATTACAACATGCCTTAAAAGAAGCGACCACTGAACTAACCAATGCAGCACAGGTGCTAACCCAATCCCGTCAGGCTGTGCGCGAAAACATCAGCAAACAACTCATCCAAAGTTTAGGTTCATTGGGCGTCATGCACGCTAATGTGGATATCAGCATTGAAGACCTTCCGGACTTCACACCTTCGGGAAAAGATAACGTACAGTTCCTCTTTGCAGCCAACCTCAACCAATCGCTTAGACGGGTGGCAGAAGTGGCCAGCGGTGGTGAAATTAGCCGTTTGATGCTGTGCATTAAAGCCCTAATTGCTTCTACTAACGGACTGCCTACTATCATCTTTGACGAGATAGATACCGGCGTAAGCGGAGAAGTGGCTACGCAAATGGGACTCATTATGCAACAGATGGCTGCATCCCGTCAGATAATCGCTATCACACACTTGCCTCAAATAGCCGCACAGGCACATCATCAATATCGCGTCTATAAGCAAGATACGGCTACACGAACTGAAACGCATATTGCACAACTAACAGCAGAGGAACGCATCAATGAAATCGCCTCTATGTTAGCCGGCAAACAAATAACCGATTCCGTATTAGATACAGCACGACAAATGCTGCAAACAAAAAAATAACACCACAATATGTTACCATTAGCGGAACGTTTGCGTCCCAAGACGCTGAACGAATACATAGGACAAAAACATCTGGTGGGCGAAGGAGCTATTCTGCGCCAGATGATAGAGAGCGGTAATCTGTCCTCTTTCATTCTATGGGGACCTCCGGGAGTAGGAAAAACAACATTAGCACGGATTATAGCGCATGAACTAAAACGTCCTTTCTACACCCTTTCTGCCGTAACAAGTGGGGTGAAGGAAGTAAGAGATGTGATTGACAAGGCCAAACGCGAAGCACAACTCAATAGCGGACTATTCGCTCCAAGCGATAAACGATCCCCTATTCTATTTATTGACGAGATTCATCGATTCTCTAAATCACAACAAGATAGTTTATTAGGCGCAGTGGAAGATGGCACAATCACCTTGATTGGTGCCACTACCGAAAATCCTTCCTTTGAAGTAATCAACCCTCTCCTTTCACGTTGTCAGATATACGTTCTACAACCTCTTGGCAAGGATGACTTGCTTGAGTTACTTCATCGTGCGCTATCCGAAGACGAGTATCTAAAGGAGCGGAACGTGACTATCGTTGAGACCGAAGCTATCCTGCGTTATAGCGGAGGCGATGCGCGTAAGTTACTCAATATAATTGAATTAGTGACTAACTCCGGCGTACAAGCGATTGATAACGAAACCGTCACCAAACAACTGCAACAAAACCCCGTAGCTTATGATAAGGACGGAGAACTGCACTATGATATCATATCTGCCTTCATAAAGTCCATCCGAGGTTCCGATCCCGATGCCGCTATTTATTGGTTAGCACGAATGGTGGCTGCCGGAGAAGATCCTAAGTTCATTGCTCGTCGTTTGGTTATATCTGCCTCCGAAGATATCGGATTAGCCAACCCGAATGCTATGCTTGTTGCCAATGCTTGCTTTGATACACTTACCAAGATAGGTTGGCCGGAAGGACGTATTCCGTTGGCCTTGGCAACAATCTACCTCGCTACTTCACAAAAATCCAATTCAGCATACCTGGCCATTGATGCCGCCTTGGCAGAAGTGGATAAATCCGGCAATCAACCTGTACCCTTACATTTGCGTAATGCCTCCACCAAACTAATGGAAGAATTAGGGTATCATGAAGGATATCAATATGCCCACGATTTTCCTAATCATTTCGTGCATCAACAATATATGCCGGATGAACTCAAAGATACTAAATTCTGGCATCCACAAGGTAGTCCACAAGAACAAAAAATAGCAGAGTGGATGAAACATCTATGGGAAAATGACTCAACCACTAACCACTAAACACTCACCCACTAAACACTAATCACTATGTGTGGCGTATATGTTCATATTCCGTTTTGTCAATCGCGTTGTCGCTACTGTGATTTCTTCTCTACAACCCAATTAGAGAGCCGTAGCGCATACGTAGATACTGTTCTAAAAGAGTGGCAGGCACGTTCCTCTGAAATAGATGGTGGCATCCGTACTATCTATATAGGCGGAGGAACACCCTCTATGTTGGATGTTGCAGATGTACAACGCCTCGTAGATGCCATTGCTACTCCTGAAACCGTAGAGATTACAATGGAAGCCAACCCCGGCGATCTGACATTGGATAAACTACAAGCCTTACACGATGCCGGAGTAAACCGACTAAGCATAGGTATTCAAACCTTCCGCAACCCATTATTGCGACGCATTGGACGGAGACACACTGCTCGGCAGGCCCGCTTAGCTGTTAAATGGGCGCAACAAGCCGGTTTCAACAATATCAGTATAGACCTCATGTTCGGTCTGCCCAGACAAACTTTAGTGCAATGGGAAATGGATGTTAGAGCAGCCCTACGATTGGGCGTACAACATATTTCATGCTATTGCCTTTCCTACGAACAAGGTACGCCACTCACTAAAATGGTGGAAAAAGGCGAGATTACTCCCACTAGCGAACGATTGCAAAATAGAATGTATAATTTCCTCTGCAAAGTGCTTAAACGACAAGGTTGGGACCATTATGAAGTCAGCAACTTTGCATTACCGGGATACCGCAGCCAGCACAACGGCAGTTATTGGAATCATACCCCTTATATCGGTTTAGGAGCCGGAGCACATAGTTTTGATGGTAAAGTTAGATCATGGAATCCTTGTGATCTCAAGGCCTACATGACCGGCATACAAACGAATACACTGCAACGCGAAAGTGAGACTCTGACCCAAGAACAACATCATATTGAACAGGTGATGCTGCAACTAAGGACAGTAGAAGGAATTAACGAATCCCTCGTTAGCAATCGTATGGATAAAGTAAATGACTATATCCATCGCGGATTACTTCGTCGTCAAGGAACACAATTGATAGCCACGCAAGAAGGGCTGAATATACTTAATCGCATAATAGAAGACTTAATATGAAACAACAACAAGTAACTTTTCTCAAGTGGTTCTGGGGCATCTTCATCGCAGGATGTTTACTCGTTTACTTCATTTTTGTTATGATTGTCAAGGGATGGTTAGGCTATCTGCCCCCCCTGGAAGAACTACAAAACCCTAAAAACCGTTATGCTACCGAAATTTTTTCGGCTGACAGACAGTCGTTAGGTCGTTATTATCGTCAAGAAAACCGCGTTGGCGTGCAGTATGCCGATCTTTCTCCGGACTTAATCAACGCCTTAATCGCCACTGAAGATGTACGTTTTTATCAACATACAGGCGTGGATGTTAAATCGCTCTTCCGTGCTATCATCACCTTGGGTCAAGCCGGTGGAGGATCAACCCTGACCCAACAATTGGCTAAACAACTATGGTCTCCTCGCGCCCATAACATCTTTATGCGTGCTATGCAAAAGCCTATTGAATGGGTGATTGCTACCCAATTAGAACGACTATACTCCAAAGACGAGATATTGCTCATGTATCTCAACCAATTCGACTTCCTCTATAACGCTGTCGGCATCAAATCGGCGGCACAAGTGTACTTCTCCACCACCCCCGACCAACTCTCCATTGAGCAAGCGGCTATGTTAATAGGTATGTGTAAAAACCCTGCGCTATATAACCCTATTCGGCATCCGGAACGCACTATGAATAGACGAAATACCGTCATTAACCAAATGTATAAATATGATTATATAACGGAACAACAATGCGATTCACTAAAACAACTTCCGTTGGATATACATTATAGTTCGGTTGATCATAAACAAGGCTTGGCACCATATTTCCGCGAGTACTTACGACTCGTATTAACGGCTAAAGAACCTAAGCAAAGCAATTACTCCGAATGGAATCAACTGCAATACGAAATCGATAAGCAACAATGGGATGAGAACCCTCTTTATGGCTGGTGCAATAAAAACACCAAACCGGATGGCACTCCTTACGACATCTACCAAGACGGGTTACGCATCTATACCACTATTGATTCACGTATGCAACGCTACGCTGAAGAGGCGGTACACGAACACATGGTATTCAAACAAGATCAATTCTTCAAAGAGAAACAGAAACGCTCCTATGCACCCTTCTCCAAGGACTTAACAACCGAAGAGATTAATAGTATTATGAACCGTGCTATCCGTCAGACCGACCGCTATCGTTCCATGAAAAAACAAGGTTATACAGCCAAGCAAATTGACGATGCCTTCAATACGCCGGTCGAAATGCAGATATTCAGTTATGACGGATTGATTGATACCATTATGAGTCCACGCGATTCGGTTAAATGGCTCAAACATTTCCTGCGTTGTGGCTTTATGGCAATGGATCCTCATAATGGCCAAGTTAAAGCCTATGTAGGAGGTCCTGATTTCGCACATTTCCAATTTGATATGGCCACTATGGGACGCCGTCAGATTGGTTCAACCGTCAAGCCTTACCTCTACACCTTAGCGATGGATGAAGGTATGTGGCCTTGCGATACAGCCAAGAACGTGGAATATACATTAATTGACGGCAATGGTGTAGAATGGACACCACGTGATGCGCACCCGGAGCAAGTGGGAGAAACAGTTTCGCTGACATGGGGTCTCAAAAAATCCAGTAACTGGATCACGGCTTATCTGATGTCCTTGTTCACTCCCGAACAATTGGCTAAACTGATGCATTCATTCGGTATCAAAGGCCCTATTGATCCGGTAGTCAGTATGTGCTTAGGTACATGTGATGTTAGCGTAGAAGAAATGGTGGATGCCTATACAACCTTTGTCAATAAAGGCATTCGCATTGAACCGCTATATGTTACCCATATTGAAGATAGCAACGGAAACCTATTGGGCACGTTCTCTGCTCCCACACACGAGGTAATCAGCGAGAACACATCCTACAAGATGATTTATATGCTTGAAAAGGTCATTACCGAAGGAACCGGTATGCGGTTGCGCGGTAGCCAATACCAACTATACATGCCAATGGGTGGTAAAACAGGAACTTCTCAAAATCACTCCGATGGTTGGTTCGTAGGCTTCACCCCTGAATTAGTAGCAGGCTGTTGGGTTGGTGGCGAGGACCGCTCTATCCACTTTGACTCAATGGACAAAGGACAAGGTGCTCGTACCGCATTGCCTATTTACGGACTATTCATGCAAAAAGTGTATAACGACCCCGAACTCGGTTACAGTCGCGAGGCAACCTTTGATATACCGGAATGGTTTGACCCGAATGCAGGGTGCAAGTAATATAGATAATGACAAAAACGTGGAAGTATATAGTAGCGGCAATTCTTATCTCCATCCTTCAAGGAACTGGAGGCAGGCTTTATGCCCAACTCAATACAGATCGAATCACCGCCATAGGACGTAATGCGCTCTATTTCAATGACTATGTACTATCCATTCAGTATTTTAATCAAGTCATTAAACTCAAACCCTACTTAGCAGAACCATATCTATTACGGGGTATTGCTAAAATTCAATTATCTGACTACCAAGGTTCATTACAGGATTTAAACCGAGCAATTGAACGTAACCCATTCCATCCGGGTGCATATTATACACGGGGATATATCTATCGGCAACTGCAGGACTATGAGGCGGCTGAACGAGATTTCACCTCTGCTTTAGTACACGCTCCGGAAAATCATACGTATAAACTGCTGCGAGCCGATGTGCGAGCCGAAATGGAGCATTATGACGAAGCCTTGGAGGATATAGATTATCTGATGCGACATGAACCTAAGTCCGCTTCGCTGCATTTCGAAAAGGGCGTTATTGAATTGGCGCAGAAAGATACATTATCGGCACTAAGTAGTTTTCAACAGGCTACAGATTTAGAGCCCTATAACTCAGGAAACTGGTCCGCATTAGGTATGCTAAACCTACTAATCGGGAAAGAAGATGAGGCTATTGAAAACCTATCTAAATCCATTGCTTTAGGCAGTAAATGGGCTGGTGATTATGTGAATCGAAGTATTCTTTATCATCGCCGTAATAATTTCCGAGGAGCATTGGACGATCTGGATAAAGCCATTCAACTAAGTCCAAGGGACGGACATATCTACTTCAATCGAGGTATATTACGCCAACAAGTGGGTGACTATAATCGTGCCGAGGATGATTTGCGGCGAGCCGGAGAATTGAATCCGGAACAATACCCCGCTTTCATATTAGATGCCATCATTGCTCGCAAACCGATTGATGAAAGACAAATGCGTGAACAAGCGGCTAACTATCAACCACCTAAACGGGATAGACGCAAAGAGTTCTCATCAAGGACTGCCCAAAATATGGTGACCGACAAACAAGAAGACTATGAATCCGAGACACGCGGGTCCATCCAACAGCATTATACGGACGTCGTAAACGAACCCAATATGGCACTTGGGTACTATGCACAAACAGACCCGATGCGTAGAACTATCTATTTCTATTACGCCATCCAACAATACAACCGCTTGCATCTGTTGCCATCCCCACTCCAACTCACCTGCCATGAACTTACTCTCACGGCCGATATGGTGGATGTCCACTTTGAACAAATTAGTCGACTATCTAATCAAATTGATAACTTTGAAGGCAAATATACCTTCTCCCAATCTTCCGTCAACACCCAACAAGGAGCCGCACTCTACCTAAGCCGAGCCATTGAATTTGCCTTGGTACAAGACTATGTATCTGCTAACGAAGATTGCACAAAAGCCATCAATATGGATCCACAACTCGTCTTTGCACATTTTATGCGTGCCAATTGGCGATACAAGCAAGTGGAATACCAACGAGCCACCGGAGATATAGAAAACACCACCAAGTTTGAAATGGACTTTGAAATTATGCTGCGCGACTATGACTATGTCATCAAGCAAATGCCGGACTTCGCATTTGCTTATTATAATAAAGCCAATATCTTATGCCAGCAAAAAGAGTACGCTGCTGCCATCGCACATTATACCAAGGCCATTGACGTTGATTCGGACTTCGCCGAAGCATATTACAACCGAGGATTGACCTATATTTATACCAACAATGTTCCTGCCGGCATCGCTGACCTAAGTCGTGCCGGAGAATTAGGTATATACAAAGCGTATAACCTCATTAATCGATTCCAATAATACATGAAAATTCGGCAATATATATTGGTGGTACTGTTTCTCTCCATAATCCATGTTGGATTGGGAAGTCGTCTCTATGCCCAACTCATCTATGAGATATCGGGCAATAACAGCAAAAACAAATCATATTTACTGGCCACCAACCGACTGATGGATATACAATTCACAGATACCATTCCCAACCTATTCCAATACTATGGTCGTTGTAACAAAGTTATTACGGAGTTTGCGATGGAGGACTACGAAGCATTATCTACCTTGCGTCAGGCGGCCCTACTACCCGATTCCGTTCAGTTGCGCAATTTTTATACCGAAGAAGAATATGCAGCCATTGATGAGGGACTTCAACTGGCCTTAGGAATGGGATTAAGCCAGTTAGGCAGAATGAAACCGGCATACTTGACCGAACTCTACCGCAATGAATTACTTAAGCTATGGCTTAATTACTCAGAGGAACGCACTATGGAAACGTTCTTTGAGACCGTTGCTCAACAAACCAAACGACCTATCTATGGATTGGATGAGATTGGGGAAACAATGTATATGTTATTCGACCGAGAACCCTTCCACTACCAATGCAAAGAACTCAAGAACATCATTGAATATCCTGAAAAAGAGATTCGACAGGAACGTATCATCCGAGACTTCTACCGCCAGGGACGACTGACAGATATTGCATATCAAATAGAAGGACCTGATAACACCAGTACAATCAGTTTTTCTGACTATCAGGTTTATGCTCAACGCAATCGTACATGGGTCAAACGCCTTGCGCCCTACCTAAAAGAAGGCAAGGCTTTTATTACGCTTAATGCTGCATATCTGGGCGGGGACAAGGGACTAATCGCTTGTCTAAAAGAAGCCGGATATAAAGTTAAAGCGGCCAACAAAGGAAAAGTAAACAGATAGCAGGCGTAGCTAAAAGCAGGCTATCAAAACGGTCTAAAGCACCGCCGTGACCCGGCATGATATTACCGGAGTCCTTTACTCCTATTGTACGTTTCATCAAACTCTCCATCAAATCGCCTAACGTACCAAATATACTGATCACAAGGGCAAAGACTAACGCAAAAAGAATGTTATTAGGAAGCCACTCTACCATATAAAGCACCCAACCGCCCAATATCGCAAAGAAAGCACCTCCGATAAGTCCTTCCCAACTCTTATTCGGGCTCACGCGCGGGAACATTTTATGATTACCTCCTTTACGTTTACTCATTAAACTACCTACAATATAGGCCCCGGAATCATTCACCCAAATAAGGATAAATAACGCCAACAAAATATATTTACCCTGCTCTATTCCTCCCATACCATACAACTGAGTCATCAAGGCAAAAGGTAAAGCAATCATAATCTGACTGACTAAAGTATATCCCCAATTATGAATGGGATTTTCGGCCTTCAGGAACAACTCCAACACCAACGCCAGCATCAGTACTCCTGCATATATAGCACGACTAAGGATGGTGGTTAGTCCGCCATTGCAATAATACGCAGCAAATAGTACGGCTGCTAACACAAGGGAGCAAATCGTTTGTGATACGCTACAATGCATCAAATGCATAAATTCACGAACGGTTAATAAAGATAGCACCAGAAACACTACACCAAAATAGTACGGATGCACTAGAATCGATGAGATGACCAATGCGGCATAAACAGTTGCAGAAAGAGTGCGCTTAACAAAATTATTCATAATGGATAGATTAGCTATATTTTTGAAAATATGGCACAAAATTACTACAAATATTTGAAATGCACAAATTTATCCCTGTATTTTTTGTGTATATGAGAAAAAAATTGTACTTTTGCAACGTAAAACGGTCTATCTAACCATAGATATGATTCATTATCATGATACAACCAATTCAAATACGTCCTATTTCAACTAAACGAGAGAAGCAACAATTTATCGCTTTTGCTAACAATCTCTACAAAGATTGTCCCTATTATTGCCCTCCACTTTGGTTAGACGAGATGAATACGTTTGACCCTAAAGCCAATCCTTCGCTAGAGGTGTGCGACATGCAAATGTGGATGGCCTACCGCGGTCAACAACCGGTTGGACGCATAGCGGCATTCATCAATCGCATAGCCAATCAACATTGGAATGTACAACGAGTGCGTTTTGGCTGGATGGATTTTATTGACGACATGGAAGTTAGCCACGCCCTCTTAGATACCGTAGCAGCGTGGGGAAAAGAACATGGTATGAAAGAGATGAACGGACCGGTTGGGTTGACAGACTGGGATCATGAGGGATTACTTTTACAAGGCTATGAGTATCTGGCACCTATGGCCAGTTTATACAATTTTCCATACTATGTACAGCATTTAGAGCACTATGGATTGACCAAAGAAGCCGATTGGATAGAATATCAGATTACTGCACCTCAACAGGTCCCTGAACGCGTGCATCGGATGGCACAAATTGTAGCACAACGCAGTCATTTGCGGATAGATGACGTACGCAGCGGGAAAGAATTAAGTAACAAGTATGGATTGCAATTCATGGATGTATTGGACGCTGCCTACCACCAACTATACAACTTCCAACCCATGACTCCTCGTCAAAAAGCACATTATAGAGACATGTATTTCCCATTGGTTAATTTTGATTTTGCAGCCATTGTGGTAAACGAGACCAATGAGATAGTAGGTGTGGGCGTAGGTATGCCGGATATAGCTCAAGCATTGCGCAAATGTCAAGGCAAATTATTCCCCTTCGGATGGTGGCATCTATTAAGAGCATTGCACAGCAAACACTTTGAGGTCTTTAACCTATTACTCATTGCCGTGCGACCCGATTACCGTGATAAGGGAGTCAATAGCCTTATATTTGATAAGATTATTCCTTCCTTTAATAAATACGGCGTCAAACTGATTGAAACCACTTCTATGCTGGAAACAAATCACAAAGTACTTGCTAATTTTGAGGAATACGATAAGATTCAACATAAGCGCCGACGCGCGTACATAAAGGATATATAAAAACACAACGATATGGCAAATAATACTTTTGAAACAGCTCTTATGGACCCTGAAGAAAGGGAGATGGTGGAGTACATCTTGCGTCTCATTCCTGAAGAAGATAAACAAGGTCTAACCGAAGCCGATGTGCTATTTGTTTTAGATACAATGGACGATTTCTTAGAAGAGAAAGGTCTATTGGAATACGACGAATCTACCGATGAAGCTACCTATCTGGACGGAGAAGTAGACGAGACGGAAGAGTTGCAGTACGTAATTGACGAAGCCAAAAAACTGCATATGGCTTTAACCTCCGTTCAAATCCAACTCATCATGGATGGCGAGAAAGCATACGGAGTAGAACAGGGCTATTACGAAGAAGATTAAGGAACGTGAAAGGACTGATTAAAATATTATCCTTATTACCATTAAAAGTTTTGTATGGTATCGCAGATGGACTTATCTATCCGCTGATGTTCTACGTGGTACGATATCGACGTGCCCTTTCCTACAAAAACATTCGTGCATCCTTCCCGGATAAGTCAGAAAAGGAAATTCAAACTATCCAAAAGCAATTCTACCACCATTTGGCCGGTGTGATAGTAGAAATAGTGCATTCATATCGTGCTTCCAAAGCACAAATGCAAGAGTATCTTGTGGTGGATAACGTAACTGATATAGAGAGGTGGGCTGAACAAAACGGAGGGTGTATCTTTATGTTAGGGCACATGGGTAACTGGGAATACACAGCCGACATTCAACACCATTTTACCAATCCTTTGATTCAGCACTATAATGTCTATCGGCAACTCAAAAACACCTCAGCCGATGCAGCAATGAAACAATTGCGAGAGAAACATAGCGGTGTAGGAAGTTGTATCGAGAAACGCAGTTTACTGCGTAAATTAGTGCAAATCAAACAAGCACAACAATTATTCACTTTGGGTCTCATTGCCGACCAAAAGCCTTCACCCGGAAATGATTATTACTGGACGGATTTTCTGCATCACGATACAGGATTCCTTGGTGGCGGAGAACAGATTGCTCGTAAGTTCGGCTATGCCGTAACATACGTGCACTTAACCAGTCCTACACGTGGGCATTATAAAGCACACGTGGAATTAATAACGGATGACCCGACGCATACAGAACCCACTTTTATTACCGAACAGTTTGCAAGGCGATTGGAACAGAATATAATTGAGCAACCGGAAATCTGGTTATGGACTCATAATCGCTGGAAATGGTCACGTCCTAATAACAAATAACCAATATGTTACGTTGTAGTATAGTCATACTAAATTGGAATGGAGCAGATATGCTCCGTCGCTACCTACCCTCTGTGATTCGGCATACCAATGTCGCCAACACAGAGATTGTAGTTGCGGACAATGGTTCAACGGATAATAGTATAGATATCCTCAAGGATTTTCCTACCGTTCGGGTCATTCAATTTGACACTAATTATGGATTTGCTGAGGGCTACAACCGCGCATTAGAACAAGTGGATGCCGAATATACGGTATTGCTTAATTCGGATGTTGAAGTGACTTCCGGTTGGTTACTTCCTTTGCTGAATTATATGGATGAGCATCCCAATATAGTTGCCTCTATGCCTAAGATTCGGTCTGCCTTGCAACCGGAGTATTTTGAGCATGCAGGGGCTGCCGGAGGATTAATGGATAGTCTAATCTACCCCTATTGCCGAGGACGTATCCTGTCCTACATTGAAAAAGACGAAGGGCAATACGAGGATGTCATACCTGTTTTTTGGACTACAGGTGCATGTATGTGTGTGCGTACAGCCATATATAAACAAATAGGAGGACTGGATGCGGATTTCTTTGCACACATGGAAGAAATCGATTTATGTTGGCGTTTGCAATGCCGCGGATATGAATTGGTTTGTATTCCACAAAGTACCATCTACCACGTAGGCGGAGGAGCTTTGAGTTACGAATCACCACGTAAGACGTTCCTTAATTTCCGCAATTGCTTGCTAATGATTTATAAGAACCTACCTGCCCAACGACTTATTCCTGTATGGATAGCCCGGTTCGTATTGGACTATATGGCAGCCTTGCACCTATTAGTAAGCGGGAAGAGCAAGAACGCATTGGCCGTGGTGCAGGCACGCTTTGCTTTCTGGAAGATGCGTCCACGCTTCGTTGCTAAACGCCAAGCCAATAAACAACAAGCAACCGTTCCTTATCCGGAAACGATTGCTCGTCGTAGTATTATTTTTGACTATTATTTCCGCAAAAAGCGTCAATAAGCCAAACAATTATCCAATGCTCGGATGATGGCTTCTTTATCCATGTTCTGACCGATAAAGACGAGTTTTTGCATACGATCACCGTATTGCTCGTCCCAGTCGCGTTGCAGGATAGGATCGTGTGCTAAGGCTTGCATCAGTTCTTCCTTAGGCATAGTGGCATAAAACTCACCACATTGCTTAAGATTAAACTGCTTACCGGCCTGCTCAAATAAATAGCACATGTCGTATTCCGAATCAAAGTAACACATACCCTTGCATCGAATGACACTCTTGGGCCATAATCGTGCTACAAAGTCATCAAAACGACCTAAATTGAAGGGCTTACGCTGGTAGTACACAAACGTATCAATACCATACTCATACGCTTCACCTTCCTCTTCATTTTCCATCTCCACATCGCCTTCTACACCTTGTAACCAAGTTGCCGAACCGGCCACTGCATCAAAACTGAAAGATTGGGTGTTGAGAATCTTATCAAACGGAACATCGCAGTAATTCGTTTCTACAATCTCCGCCGTGGGCTGGATGGCACGAATCACTTCCTTTATATAACTCAGTTCGTCATCAGTCAACTCTTTGGACTTATTGAGCAGGACGATGTTACAGAACTCTATCTGCTGAATCACCAAACTGGCCAAATCATCCTCGTTCAAATCTGTCCGCTTGAGTTCTTTACCCATTTGGAACTCATCCTTGAGGCGTAAAGCATCTACAACACTCACGATGCAATCCAACTTAGGCGCAGGATCCTCCGTAAAAGGCACCATCTTGCGATACGAACAGATGGTTTGAGCAATAGGAGCAGGCTCGCAAATGCCACTGGCCTCAATTACGATATAATCGAACTTACCGGCCGTGCATAAGTCATGCAACTGCTGCACCATATCCATCTTGAGGGTACAACAGATACAACCATTAGTCAAAGACAAAAGATTATCATCCTTCGAATTAACGATGCCACCTTTTTCTATTAACGCAGCATCTACATTAACCTCACCGATGTCGTTCACTATGACGGCAAATCGAATCCCTGCCTGATTGGCAAGGATTCGGTTTAGCAAGGTGGTCTTGCCACTGCCTAAATAACCGGTCAGCAGCAATACAGGAATATTAGTATCCACTCTCATTCAATTTATTCATATACGACTCAGCCAAATCACGCTGACCATACGACATCATATTACGACATATATACTCCAGTATAGATGCTTGTTGACGCAACACTTGGTCAGCGGCCTTACGATACTCGCGGTCTAATGATTGAGCCCAATCTAAGTACTCAACACAGTTATCAGCCACAGCGCACATCAGGCGATTAGCCTTATCGGTCTCCTTTAAGAAATAATACAACGATGCCATCGATATACTGGTTGTTTCGTATGGCACATTATATCCGGGCAACATCTCGTCCGCATAATCCAACACTTCAATAGCCTTCTCGCGCTGACCCTCACGCACCAATGCTTCTGCTAATTGAGCAAACATCATACGGTGGGTGCGGCACATACGCATCAGGTTCTCATCAATATAGATACCGGGCTTATTCATATTGCCATAACGGAACTTATGCATCATATTGTCATACATCACTTCCGTATTGACACGCTCTTGACCATCCGCACTGCGAGTAGGTGTGATACGATAGGCCATACCGCAATTCTCAAAATAGGGTTCCAGACCTAAGTAATAATCACCACCGACTGTTACGGCGAAATAGATAGGACGCTTCCAACCATCATTGGCAATGTTTTGGAGCATCTCCATAATCATCATCTCGCTGCGCGTATAACGGCGGGCAGAACGAATAGGAATAGGTTCGCCACCGGGATTATTGATATACAACTGATTGCTTGGGATATAATTATCTCCGTCGCGCTTGGTACGAGGATCATCCGAACGAACGAACTCAAAGGCCTGCTCTACCGAAATAGGCTGCCCTATCCTATTCTCCGTCATCACGACCTCGTTGGCACCCGGCATATAATCCTTGTATTCCCAATTGATAGGCAGTGCCGAACTCTCGTAGTACGGACGCTTCATTTGAGCGATATACCAATCGGTCTGCAGGTAACTGAGGTTACATACACGCATATCGGCACCTTCACCTTCTACCTCCTGGTTATACCATAATGGGAAGGTATCGTTATCACCGTTAGAGAAGATAATCGCATCTTTCTCGCAGGAGCGCAGGTAGTTGGCACCAAAGTCTCTGCAACTATATCTGTCCGAACGGTCATGATCATCCCAGTTCTGACTGGCCATCTGTGCCGGCACTAATAGACAAACTACCGTCACCACAGCAGCCACAGCCGTCTTAACGCACTCGTTCTGCAACTTAGCCGTCAGCCATTCATACAAAGCCAACACAGCCAGACCTATCCAAATAGAGAACGCATAGAAACTGCCGGCATACGCATAGTCTCGTTCACGAGGCTGATACGGAGTCTGGTTAAGGTAAATAACAATAGCCAAACCGGTCAGGAAGAAGAGCAAGAAAGTAATCGTGAAGTTCTTACCGCCACCGTTCTGCTTGCCTAATTGCCATATTATACCTATAAGACCCAAAAGGAGTGGCAACATATAGTACACGTTGTGTCCTTTGTTCTCTCTCAAGTCAGTTGGCAGTTTATCTTGGTCGCCCAAACGGGCATTATCTAACCATTTGAAACCGGTAATCCAGTTACCCTTGGTGATATCACCATAACTCTGCAAGTCATTCTGACGACCGGAGAAATTCCACATGAAGTAACGCCAATACATGAAATTGACTTGATAACGGAAGAAGAATCGCATATTCTCCGCAAAAGTTGGACAATACTCCGTCTTCTTTTGACCGCAATAGTCATATCTTACACGACGTCCCTTCACATCAGCCCATTGCTTGTATGCACTAACGTGTGAACCTTGTGGCGAATACATGCGTGGGAAGAGCATTTTGAACTCATCCATAAATTCATAATTCGTCTTGTATCCGGTTACTACATAGCGGTCCTTCTCCCCTTCTTTCTTGGGAGCAGGAGCATACTGTGCTGCACCTTGATTCTCTACCGGGATGCACATATTACCTTTGATTTCCAACTTAACCGGAGCATTGTAGGTCTGACCATACAACAATGGTCGATCGCCATATTGCTCACGATTGAGATAAGACTTCAGGGCAAATACATTATCCGGCGAGTTCTGGTCCATAGGAGTATCGGCATTGGAACGAATCACAATCACAGCGTAACTGAAATAGCCCACTAAAATGACTGCAATCATCGTCAAACCGGTATGAATCCAACGCATCTTCTGCGTGTAGTTCTCTTCCAATTTCTTGTAGGTGTACCAAATGCCCCATCCTAACAGTCCTGCTACCAATACCAAATATACCAACAATCCGGTATTGAACGGACAGCCCAATACGTTGGTAAAGAGCAATTCAAACCAACCGGCTACTGTGGGGAAGCCCGGGATAATACCATACAGAATAACGGCTAATAGGATACAACTCAGCACAAAAGCCTGAATGGCACCCTTCCATGTGAACTCGTATTTACGGAAGTAATATACCATCACGATGGCAGGAATAGTCAATAGGTTCAGCAAGTGCACACCTATACTCAATCCCATCAGATACATAATCAGTATCAGCCATCGGTCGCTACCCTCCTCGTCGGCTTGCTCATCCCATTTAAGAATCAGCCAGACAACAACGGCTGTGAATAACGAACTGGAGGCATATACCTCGCCCTCTACGGCTGAGAACCAGAACGTATCCGAGAACGTGTAGGCTAATGCTCCTACGGCTCCTGCTCCTAACAAGGCAATACCTCTACCTACTGTATCCGGCTGCACTAACTTGCGACCTAACATCACAATGCTCCAGAAAAGGAAAAGAATACAGAAAGCCGAAGCCAAACCGGACAACGCATTTACACACAATGCCACCTGAGACGGGTCATTGGCAAAGAGGCTGAAGAAATGCCCCATTAACATAAAGAAAGGTGCTCCAGGTGGATGACCAACATCCAACTTGTACGCACTGGAGATGAACTCTCCACAATCCCAAAACGAAGCCGTCGGCTCAAGCGTCATGAGATAAGTGGCTGCAGCAATGGCAAAAACAAGCCATCCGCACACCGTGTTCCAAAGTTTAAAATGTTTCATATAATAGAATTAATTTACTCAAAGCCCATAATTCGGCATACAAATTTACTCACTTTTGGGGACATGAACAAAAAACATTTGTTTTTTTACATTTTTTCTCGCGCGCGCTTGCACAATCCATTTTTTATTTGTATCTTTGTGCCCAAATTGTGATTATCAAGATAATAAACAACTAGAATATATTATGAATTTGTCTGATCGTAGTATCGCAGTAGTGGGCTTAGGCTATGTTGGTCTGCCCCTCGCCATTGAGTATGGCAAAAAGTATCGAGTTATCGGTTTTGATGTTTTTCAAGCCCGTGTTGACGAACTGGAACGTGGTGAGGACCACACCTTAGAGGCTGACCTCGTAGGTATGAAACAAGCCCGCGACTTGTATGAATCTACCCATAAAGTAGGTTTGACTTTCACCTCCAATCCGGAGGACCTAAAAGCCGTGAATACGTACATCGTTACGGTTCCAACGCCGATTGATCGTTTCAATAATCCGGACCTTACTCCGTTGCTGAAAGCCAGCACCACGATTGGTAAGACGCTTAATCGCGGCGACATCGTTATTTACGAATCTACTGTTTATCCCGGCTGCACCGAAGAGGATTGCGTGCCTGTTCTGGAGAAGAACAGCGGACTTAAGTTCAATGTTGATTTCTTCTGCGGCTATAGCCCTGAACGTATCAACCCGGGTGATAAGGTCAATACCCTGACTAAAATCAAGAAGATCACTTCCGGTTCAACTCCTGAAGTAGCCGACATCGTGGATGCTCTCTACAACAGTATCCTGCTCAATGGCACTCACCGTGCTCCTAATATGAAGGTAGCCGAGGCTGCTAAGGCTGTTGAGAATAGCCAGCGCGACGTGAATATATCTTTCATGAACGAACTCGCACTTATCTGCGACCGCGTAGGTATAGATACCAACGACGTCATCGAAGCTGCCGGCACCAAGTGGAACTTCCTCAAGTACCGTCCGGGATTGGTAGGTGGACACTGCATCTCGGTGGACCCCTATTACTTGGCGCACAAGGCTAAATCGCTCGGTTATGACCCCAAAGTCATTCTGTCCGGTCGTGCCGTCAATAACTCCATCGCTAAGTTCATTGCCGACAAAACGCTCAAACTCATGATCCAAAACGACCATAAGATCAAAAATGCCAATATCCTCATGCTGGGTGTTACCTTTAAGGAGAACTGCCCGGACTGCCGTAACACCAAAGTGGTAGATATAGCTACCGAACTCGAAGAATTTGGTTGCAACGTGGATATCTATGATCCTTGGGCTTCGGCTGAAGTGGTTAAGCATGAGTATGGTAAACAACTCATCCCTGCCATTGATCCTGCTAAGAAATACGAAGCCATCATCGCTTGCGTGAGCCATAAACAGTTTGAGACTTTTGATTTCAAGAAATACAAAGACCAAGGTGCTGTCATCTTTGATGTCAAGAACTTTGTAGATCGCACCCTTGTTGACGGTCGCTTATAAGAATATGAAAATTGCAGTTGCAGGAACGGGCTATGTAGGTCTATCTATCGCTACCCTACTGGCTCAACATCACCACGTTACCGCCGTGGATATTGTCCCCGAAAAAGTGGACATGCTGAATCGTCGTCAGTCACCCATTCAAGATGAGTACATCGAGATGTACCTCAGTGGCAAGGATGCCAATAACGCTCCTATCCACCTGGATTTAACGGCTACTTTAGACGCCAAGGCTGCCTATCGCGATGCTGAGTTCGTAGTCATTGCTGCGCCTACTAATTATGATAGTCAGAAGAACTACTTTGATACCTCTGCCGTCGAGGCGGTTATTCGTCTCGTCATGGAGGTCAACCCCAATGCTATCATGGTGATTAAGTCCACTATTCCCGTGGGTTATACCGAGCATATCCGTCAACTTACCGGCAGCCGCAATATTCTTTTCTCGCCTGAGTTCTTGCGCGAATCAAAGGCGTTATATGACAACCTTTATCCTTCGCGCATCATTGTAGGCACAGATATGAACGATGAGCGTCTGGTAAAGGCGGCTAAGACGTTCGCTAATCTGCTGCAAGAAGGAGCCATCAAGACCGATATACCTACTCTCTTTATGGGCTTCACCGAGGCGGAGGCAGTTAAACTGTTTGCCAACACGTACCTGGCATTGCGCGTCAGTTATTTCAATGAATTAGATACCTACGCCGAGATAAAAGGTTTGGACACTACATCCATCATCAATGGAGTATGTCTGGATCCCCGTATCGGAGCGCACTATAACAATCCTTCCTTCGGTTATGGCGGTTACTGCTTGCCTAAGGACACTAAACAACTGCTGGCTAATTACCAGGATGTGCCCGAGAACCTCATTCAGGCTATCGTAGAGAGTAACCGCACCCGCAAGGACTTTATTGCCGACCGCGTGCTATCCATGGCTGGGTACTATGCCTATAGCGAGGATAATAATTGGAATGCACAGTCCGAAAAAACCATCACTATCGGCGTCTATCGCCTCACGATGAAGTCCAATTCGGATAATTTCCGCCAGTCCTCTATCCAAGGTATCATGAAGCGTGTCAAGGCTAAGGGAGCCAATGTGATTATTTACGAACCAACCCTGCCCGATGGAACGAGTTTCTTCGGCAGCAAAGTCGTCAATGACCTCACCGCCTTCAAGGCACAATGCCAAGCCATTATTGCCAATCGATACGATGCCTGCCTGGACGATGTACAAGATAAAGTCTATACGCGCGACATCTTCAAGCGCGACTAACCACCAATATTATGGGATTTTTTGATTTATTTAAGAAGAAGACACAAGAACAGCAACAACAAGAGACCGAAGTGTTGACCACCAAGATGGAAACCACCAAGACCTCCATCTTGGACAAGATATCGCATGCCGTTGCCGGCAAATCCACGGTGGATGATGATGTGTTGGATAACTTGGAGGAAGCCCTTATCACGTCCGATGTGGGCGTTGAGACGACCTTGCGCATTATTGAACGCATCCAACAACGTGTGGCTCGTGATAAGTACGTCAATACGGATGAACTGAATACGATCCTTGTGGAAGAGACTTGTGCCCTGCTTAAAGAAAACGAAATAACCGATGTTAATGCGGACGCTAAGCCCTATGTCATCATGGTGGTGGGCGTGAACGGCGTAGGCAAGACCACTACGATTGGCAAGTTAGCCAAGCAGTTCAAAGATGCCGGCAAGACCGTCTATCTCGGTGCAGCCGATACCTTCCGCGCAGCGGCGGTAGAACAATTATGCATCTGGGGCGAACGTGTGGGAGTGCCTGTTATCAAACAACAGCAAGGCTCCGACCCTGCTTCGGTCGCTTTTGATACGCTCCAATCGGCGGTCAAGAATAACGCGGATGTTGTACTGATTGATACTGCAGGACGATTGCATAATAAGATCAATCTGATGAATGAATTGACCAAGATTAAGACGGTCATGCAGAAAGTCGTTCCCGGAGCGCCGCACGATGTGATGCTCGTTTTGGACGGCTCCACCGGTCAGAATGCCTTTGAGCAGGCTCGCCAGTTCACGCAAGCCACGCAGGTCACCTCTATGGCAATTACCAAACTGGATGGCACCGCCAAAGGTGGCGTCGTAATCGGCATTTCGGACCAATTTAAGATTCCTATTCGTTATATCGGTGTCGGCGAAAAAGTGGAGGACCTTCGTCCCTTCGACCGCGAACCCTTCGTCAAAAGCGTCTTAGGAATGTAATTTTGCACGTTTTTGTGACGAATTATGCAAATAAAAAAGCAACAAACTGCACCCATAGTACCATCTTCTCGAAATTAAAAGATAGAATAGAAAGCATATAACGGTATATCCGTAATTTGCTCACTTTGATGGAATGGAGATAAAGATGTTCGAATGACGTTCTTGGGGTGATTTTGTTGTATATATACAGTTATGGATTTGGCTTTTAGATGTCGTTCTGCTTTTACTTCAATAGGAATGATTTGTTCCTCTTTTTGAATGACAAAATCCATTTCCGCAATACTCTCATCAGGTGTCCAATAGTGAATCTCCAGCGAGTTCAGTGTCTGCATTTCTTGCATAACAAATTGTTCGGTTAAAGCACCTTTGTACTGGAGGAATAAATCATTTCCTTGAGTTATGGTAGTAGCACTTAGTCCTGACATTGCCCCCATCAATCCTATATCCAATAGATATAATTTGAAGGAATCTATATCTTCAAAACCTTTTAGAGGAAGTTGCCCACATCGCACGCGTGAGATTTTATAGGTTAGTCCGGCATCACACAGCCATTGGATGGCTGTTTCAAAATCGCGTGCGCGTGCTCCCTGTTTGATAGCATTATAAACAAACTTTTTATTTTCTTTGGCTAATTGGGCTGGAATAGAATCCCATAACAATGCCATGCGCTTAACAATTTCTTTAGGCGGATGTTTAGAAAAATCGCTGCGATAAGACTTTAAAATTTCTTGCTGCACAGCGCGTACTTTTTCGTAATTTTGTTGTTCGGCAAAGGTCTTAACAACTTCTGGCATACCTCCGACAAAGTAATATTGCCGTAATAAATCCGTTAATAAAGAGGCGAAAGCGTCTATAGCAGTATAGTCTTTACTTGCAATTAATTGTGCCAGACTTTCCCGTTGTATGGCGCATAAAAACTCACTAAAGGACAGTGGATAAACTCGCAAGAAAGACACTTTCCCAACAGGAAAAGAATCATCTTTATGGTCTAATACTCCCAATAACGAACCTGCTGCTACAATATGTAAGGAAGGCATATCCTCGTAAAAATACTTTAATGAAAGCAATCCTCTGCGTGCAAATTGGATTTCGTCAAAGAACAATAGCGTTTTTCCGGGAATAACTTGTTTACCCGTAATAGCTTGAATAGCCAACAATATCCGTTGCAGATCAAAATTGTTTTCGAACAACGAACGTGCTTCTTCTATTCGTTCAAAATTGATTTCTACAAAATTCTCAAATTCGTTCTGACCTAATTCGCGGGCTAACCAAGTTTTTCCTGTTTGGCGTGCGCCTTCAAGAATAAGTGGTTTTCGCAGCCCATCGGGAATGCTTTTCCATGTCAGAAGTTGATTGTAAACAGTACGTCTCATATATATAAATATTGATTTGTGCTGCAAAAATATAAAAAATCAATGACTTATGCAAATAAAAACACGTTTTTGTGACGAATATTTATGAATTTTGCACGTTTTTGTGACGAATTATGCAAATAATGTTAAACTAATGCTCGTACAAAATAGTAGATCATCATTCCTGAGCAGATTAGTTTAAGTACGGTACCGGTCATAAGTCCCACAAATGCCCCCCAGCCACTCCGCAAAGCATTCTTGATATCAGGATTAGACCACCATTCAAAAAGGACAGCACCTACAAAGGGTCCCAAGATAATACCCCACGGTCCCAAGAAAAAACCTGCAATCAGTCCGATGGTACTACCTAATACACCTTGCTTAGTACCACCAAGCACCTTGGTGCCCCAGATAGGCACAAAATAATCTAATACCTGCACCACAATCGTGATAATTCCCCATACTAGGAGGAACTGCCATGAGAACTGCACTTTATCCGTCGCATGCAATAGCAATAAGCCTGC
>JAGHTR010000010.1 GCA_018065205.1 Candidatus Colicola caccequi | reverse complement strand
CCCTTGATAACAGGAATAGCCATCACGTTTTCGGCAAAGTCAGCATATACATCCAACATCTTGCGAGCATAATCCTCGGCTTCCTCCTTGGTAGCATGAGCGGTATGGCCCTCTTGCCACAAGAACTCAGCAGTACGCAGGAACAGACGCGTACGCATCTCCCAACGCATCACGTTGCACCATTGGTTGCATAGGATAGGCAGGTCACGATAGGACGAAATCCAGTTCTTATACGTATTCCAAATAATCGTTTCGGAGGTAGGACGAATAACCAGTTCTTCTTCCAGTTTAGCATTTGGATCCACCACCACGCCCTTACCATTAGGGTCATTCATCAGACGGTGGTGAGTAACCACAGCGCACTCCTTAGCAAAACCTTCTACATGCTCTGCTTCACGACTCAAAAAGGACTTAGGAATCAGCAAAGGGAAATACGCATTTTTAACACCTTGCTCCTTAAAACGACGATCCAACTCACTTTGGATGGTTTCCCAAATAGCATAACCATAAGGCTTAATCACCATACATCCGCGTACTGCGCTTTGTTCAGCCAAATCAGCCTTCACTACTAACTCGTTATACCACTTGGAGTAATCTTCTGCTCGAGAAGTTAATTTTTGAAAATTAGCCATTGTATATTTTTTATTTATTGTCTTTCACTTTCACTCTCCCTTTCACTATCCCTCCGTCTTTCCCTCGCTCTGCTCGGCAGCGATGGCCTTATCATAGCACTCGCGGCATAGGGGTTCATACGAATCGGTTTCGCCTAACAGCACACGTTTCTCGCTGGCTACCAGACGATGGCTGCAATATGCCAGATCGCCGCAGCGCACGCAGATAGCATGCGTCTTATACACATCTTCGGCAATCGCCATCAGTGCAGGCATGGGACCAAAAGGCAGACCCTTATAATCCAAATCCAATCCGGCACAGATAACGCGGATACCACGACGAGCCAACTGCTGGCATACATCCACGATGCCCATATCAAAGAACTGCGCTTCGTCAATACCCACTACGTCGATATTATCCGCTAACAGCAGGATATTTTGACTGCTATCCACCGGCGTAGATTGAATCACATTATGGTCGTGACTCACCACATCTTCTTCCGAATAACGGACATCAATGGCGGGCTTAAAAATCTCTACGTTCTGCTTGGCAAACTTAGCACGTTTCATACGGCGAATCAGTTCTTCGGTCTTGCCCGAAAACATAGATCCGCATACCACTTCAATACTGCCGTGTCTTCTTACCGGTCCTCGTGTTTCTCTTTCGTTGAACATAATTGAATGTCTTGTACCATCATTTCGATGGTGGTTATATTATTAAATGTATTTTCCGTCAGTTCATAACAAATATCCACCGAATTGCCATTTTGAATATAGGTGGCTATATCTCCCCGTCCAAAAGCAATGCCGGAAATAGCCGCAGTGCGGTCGGTGACATCTAACTTCAGATGCTCGCCCGTTTTACCGACAGCCTTGGTGTAGCGGTTGTTGATTAGGTTTCTGGTCACAAAGATAGGACGAGGATTATCCGGTCCAAACGGTTCCAAATGACGCAGTATATTAAAGAATTTCTTATCTATATCCGCCAATTGAATCTCTTGCTCCACATGGATAGTGGGGATCTGTTGGTCAGGACGTATATGCTCGCGCACATAGGTCTCAAAGCGTTCTTTGAAAGCGGGCAGATCGGACAAGTGCATACTGAGTCCTGCAGCGAACTGGTGTCCGCCAAAGTTAGTGAGTAAATCACGGCATGAGTCAATGGCTGAGTATAAATCAAATCCTCCCACAGACCGAGCCGAACCGGTAATGATATCTCCTTCGCCGGATGTCAAAACGATAGTGGGACGATAGTAGGTTTCGGTCAGTCGTGATGCCGATATACCAATCACTCCCTTATGCCATCCTTCGCCATACACGACGGTGGTGTATTTACGGTCATTATCCGGGTCTTGGTTTAGTTGCTCGAGTGCCTGTCGCGTAGTATCCTCATCGTAACTGCGACGCTCTGTATTGAATGAGTTAATATCTTCCGCCTGTTGTCGTGCAAAGTCCTCGTCCTCCGTGATAAGCAGTTTAACTGCCTCTGCTCCGGTACGCATACGTCCACTGGCATTGATGCGCGGACCAATCTTGAAGATGAGGTCACTAATGGTTATTTTGCC
>JAGHTR010000137.1 GCA_018065205.1 Candidatus Colicola caccequi | reverse complement strand
TGCGTGATTACTAATTAGTTGCAACGAAGTTGGTCAGTTGGTCATGACCAACTTCTACATCAACAGAGGGGAAATGCTGCATACATGTGCCTTGCAAGGATGGGCTTTATATCCTAGTAGACTAACGCGGCAATCAGGCAGTAATCACACGGAAATTACGCGAAAAACATAGGCAAACAAAAGCGATGCGAGGCAGAGAACGAATTGTTTTCTGCCCCGCAAGGGTTAATAAGGGAAAGTTACTATCTTTTTAAGTCGGGGGGTATTCAATGGGCTCCAACTTATAACCAAGTAGCCGGACATAAGCCAAAACCTGGCTCATCCCCACATTGTATTTCCCGTTTTCAATAGCAATTACAGACCCCATGCGCAATAACCCTCCACTTATGTCCACCATTTCTGCTTGAGACAATCCCTTTTTGATACGCAATTGTCTAAGTCGAGCTCCAAATTTAATAAATTCTTCTGTCGGTAGTCCTGTTGGCATATTACATTAGTTTTATGATTTACGAATGATTACTTTTTCTGGTTCTGTTGGGCCGTAGAGGCCATAAACATGGTGTCAAATGGTAATTACTTTGGTAGATTCTTCTCCAAATTGGCTTACAACACGGACTGCAATACGGCGCCCTTTCTCATAAGGGATAGGAGCGGACTCAAAGCCATACAAGGTTTCCCAAATTTCATCATTGAACTCTAAACGCAAAGTAGATTCTGCCTGTTTCTTTGTTTTTTGAGATGCTTTTGCCAAATTACCTAAGCCCTTGCGCCAGTTGTCAAACTCTTTCTTATCTCCACCGCAGAAGTGAATAGAACGCACTACAAATTGCTGCCCGTCGTAGTTATCATCCAACTCCCAATAAGCAATATCTTCTACTGAACGTGCCTTCACATCGTCTTTGATAGGGTCGTAAATATCCAAACCACGTATTTCCGTATGGCAGGTTGTTTCGCTATCTTTAACCAGTTCGATGTCGGGCTCACCAATGGTAATGAAAGAACCAGCACCTTTGTCCTTCTTGAGCAATCCATCTTGCATCAAGTCATCGTGCATACGGACTTTAGAAACGGAATATGTACCTAAGTTGTAGTCCTTATCATTGATGTTGTCCTCAAACGAGAAACCTAATAGCACGAGCCACGATGCACCTTCTGTTTGTGCTTTCGGACGGAACTCTTGTATGGCTCTTGTTACTGCCACTTTGGTTACAGAACCAAATTTAGGACCGATGTGGAAATACACCAAACGTTCATTGCCATTGCCATCGGTGTAATATCCTTTTGCGTGTAGGTACGGACTTGCCACGGGTTCTACATTGTGGAACGTTGCTTTTTGCGATTTGTCCCCATTGCGGATACCTGCTGCCATTAAATGGTCAAAAACACGTTGTTGGAAGATGCGGTTTTCTTCCGCTTCATCGGGACGAGTATCTATTTCTTCGGGAGACATCACATTGAAACTTTGCAAGGTCTCAACGGTAAATGGACCACTTACACGAAGTTTGGATTTATCCTCTTTAGGTTGGTCATAAAGGGTTTCCATTTCCGGTTCTTCGTCGTTAGCCAACGATTTTAGAGTGATGTGAGGTACTTGTTTATAGATAAATCCTTGGCGCACATCATTACTCTCTTTATCAAAAAGTTCATAATAGGGATAAACAGCGGTGGATAAACGTTTTTTGGCTATGTTAAGGGCAATCCGACTTGTATCCATTGTAATCCAGCGTCTTCCCCATTGTTCTGCAACAAATGCCGTTGTACCGCTGCCGCAAGTTGGATCTAACACCAAATCTCCGGGGTCGGTACACATCAACATACAACGTTGAATTGGTTTAAGTGCGGATTGAACAACATATATTTTCTCACCACCACCAACAGAGCTTGAAGTATCAGTCCACAAATTTGTTAAAACTCTAATTGGGAAATCTTCAAAATAAAAAACGTACCCCAATGTATTCTTTTGCGCTTCGATTCTATTCAGTCGCATTAATTTTTCTATACCTTCTTTACTAGTACGCCATCCTCTTGTTCCATATATGCGAAATACTTGATTATTAAATTCTATCGGGAATCTGATTGATTCTGATCCAGTTTGAGAAGTTAAATCCCCTAATCGGTATATCTTGGAACCTTTTGGTCTCTTATCATAATTAAATTTTATTCCAGTTTCTTTCTCATATGCTGCAATTGTCATTCTTTTTCCATCCTCAAATTCAATATACTTATACGCATCACCACCTTCTCCACCATATTCTTTGGGAATATATAATTGCCGATATTTAACTGAAACAATGTCTTTAGCGTACCATAAAATATAATCAGACACACTTGCTAATTTATCAGCAGTAGCATTTGATGTTTTTTGATATATTATTTGTGCTACATAATTATCACTGCCAAATATCTCGTCTAACAAATTTCGAACTAAATGAACATTATCATCACTTATTTGTACAAAAACACTACCACTTTGAGACAACAATTCTCTTGACAATATCAATCTATCTCTCAAATACGTTAGATACGAATGAATTCCATATTCCCATGTGTCGCGATATGCTTTAATCATTTCGGGTTCGCCAGAAATAGATTCATCATTATCTTTGACTTCACGCGAATTTAACTTCATTTGCCAGTTACTTCCATACTTAATACCATAGGGAGGGTCAATATACACCATCTGCACCTTACCAGCCATGCCTTCGCGTTTGAGAAGCGAGTTCATCACTAACAACGAATCGCCTTGAATAAGTCGGTTCTTCCAATCCGAATTATGGTGGTAATAATCGGCAACACGCTCCAATTCGTCCTCTACAGCCGTTTTCATTTCGTCCGTGGCGAACAAGTCCATTTGGTCAAGCATACCGGCAGACTTTTCCTCCCGCATCTTATAAAGGCGATTGATGAGCATTTCCGGCTGCACATCCTCATGCACATAGAGCGAACGAATATCTACCTTTAAATCGGGAGATTGTGTTTCCTCATCATCATTGTCGTATTTATTCAGCCAATAGAGTTCGGGGTCACGTCCTCTGGTGAACTCATGCTTGAATTGCTGATATTTAGCCGTTTTAGGGTCATCGGCAATGACTGCCGCTTCTTCTCCTGCTAATTCAGTAGTGGGGATACTAACTCGTTTGTCATTCGCGTGCTTAATAGCATCTACGGGTTTATTATTTTTCATAATGATTGGATTTTTCTAAGTAATAATGCTTTGATGTTGTCAATATCTTCAATCTCCACGTATTCCCAACGACCGAATTTCTTTAGGTTGTTAGCAGCAGGGAGCCAGTAGCCGGTGGCATATTCACGCTTGGCATCTTTATGCCCTATGTCATCGTTTGAGAACCCGGATATTTCGATAATAAGATTCACAAATTCGCCATTAGGCAA
Source organism: Candidatus Colicola caccequi (assembly GCA_018065205.1). Classification (GTDB taxonomy): domain Bacteria; phylum Bacteroidota; class Bacteroidia; order Bacteroidales; family Paludibacteraceae; genus Colicola; species Colicola caccequi. Next base: position 13,361 of record JAGHTR010000137.1, on the reverse strand, counting down.
CAATACACGAGCGATAAAATCGGGATTATATTGATGCTCATCTCCCAACAATAAATAGGGTATGTGGAAATCTAAGAAATGGTTTTTGACATAACAAATCACATCCGGTATTTCCTCTAAAGTCTTGGCGGCAATCTGTTCCCATGATTCGGTATCTGCTACCACAAAATTGACATGGCTTTTGGTGGTAGGATACACCGGTTTAGTAGTCAATCCATGCACGTATGCAGAGGAACCAACGGGATTGTAATAGTTGAGAATAGCAGTAATATGTTCGTGGTCTTTATTTACTTCCCGAATGCCCTCGTATATACTTTCCACCACTTGTTTTTGATTCCAGAAAATGACCAAACGGCGTAGTTCGGGAGAACCATCACCACCATAAACTTCCAATTTGGTATTGTACCAGTCCTCAACAATCTTTTTGAGTTGTGCAAACTTCTCAAATTGGCGTCCTTTCTCGCCATCCGTGTATTTGTGCTGAATCAATAAGCGAGTTAGGGCATAAACAACTTCTGCATCACGAATAGAGCGATATTCGCTTTTCAATACTACACGTTCTACCCCTACTGAGGATTGAAGCAAGGTCTGTGTCGGCACCTTACTAAAATCCAACTTGAACGGAGGGACGTTGGTGAAATCTGCCTTGATGGTAGATAATTCATTTTCTGCCCGATAGCCAACGATATTAGGGAAGGTAATTTCTAAATTTTCTCTGTCCTTGAGTGCCATAATAGGCGTTTTTGGTTTAGGCGGGCGTGGCGGTTGTGCTGCTCCACCTTTGAAGTTCTTAAATGGTATGCCTATTATGTGAGCATATTCCGGCAGAAACTTATAAAGGATATTCTCAGGTTTATAGCGTTTAATGTCTTTAGAGTCTATTTCCTCCCCTGTTCTGGCATCGTACGCCTGCACATCATAACTCCTCCGTCTCAAAGCACGACCGGCAACCTGTTCACATAGTAACTGACTACCAAAAGCACGTACACCGCACACATGCGTCACTGTGTTGGCATCCCATCCTTCGGTTAGCATTGAGACAGAAACGATGCAACGGACATGGGCTCCTAACTGATTGCGTTTTCCTACCGAATTGACAACTTCACGCAGAATGTCGCCGTCCTCTAATCTATCAGCAGCACCGGCACCATGCAAGTTGGCATATTCCTTTTTGAATAGGGCTATTTCATCTTTGAAGACGGCTTTAAATTCGTCCGAAATGGTTTTGTCGGCACTATCTATTGCCTGACTATCTATCAATAAGGAAGGAGACTTTTTCTTAGGAATACCATTGGTGTAATTGGAGAACATAGGAAAATGCCCATCTACATAAATGGGGTTGCCGGCAGGGTCTATAGTTTCATATCCTGCAATGTACTTGTAAACCTCCTTGGAAACGGTGGTATTGTTGCACACTACAATGAAAACAGGTGGAGTGGAAAGCAGGTCCATTTGTGCCTCTCCCTCTACACGCATTCCTTGATCATACCTCTCATAATCTTTCTCAAATTGCTCCAATGCAACCTGCAACAATGATGGCAAGACAGGTGCTGCTTCCACGTTAGTATATTCTTTTCCCTCTTTCTTGGCTTCCTCTTTTGCCGCTTTTTTGGCTGCTTTTACACCTTTTTTGGGCAATTCCTCGCGTATGTGCTCGTAAATATTACGTAAAACAGGTTCCTCTAATTGGTGGGAGTCATCTAAAGCAGGTAAGAAAGGAATCTTAACCAACCCGGACTCAATAGCATCTACTAATCCGAAATCACTTACCACCCAAGGGAACAAAGAATATTCAGGATAGCCGGAACCTTTTAGATAATAAGGTGTTGCTGACAAATCGTAAACCTGCTGCACCTTGTAATCATTCATACGCATTTGACGCAAGCCCTCAAACCAAACCATGGCTTTTGCGTTTTCATCTTCACCTGAATCCTCATCTGCTTTCTTGTTACCCTTCGGCAGATAGCAATGGTGCGCCTCATCATTGATAACAAGGATACGTTTGCTTTTCATGTTTCGTCCCAAAATACGCGACAGAACGGAACCATAATCCTCCTTGTCTGTTTGTTTCTCCAATGCATGGAGTTCCTTGTTATAGACCATTTTACCATCCATCGGAGATGCTTTCTTCCCACTATACACACGTGGTTCCAACTGTTGGTAATTGGTAATAGTTATAGCAGCATTTAGTCCTCCAAGAAGTTTCTCAAATTGCTCTGGGATTAGGTCGCGTTGATGATAGTAATCGTTCTTTTCGTACTTGGATATATTACGTTCATCTATGAATAAAACGCCTAACCTATCACGAATGGTAATTCCCGGAGTAACTAATAAAAAATGGTCTGCAAAACGTGTGTCTTGAGCATATTCCTTTTTGTTGATATAATTGTAAAGGATTAGCATTGCCATCACCACCGTTTTTCCTGTACCTGTAGCCATCTTAAAGGCAGTTCGTGGCAAAATATAGTTACTATCATTGGAAATGGTTTCTCGACGTGCCCGCAATTCATTGACTAAACTACGTCCCTTATTGGGGTCTCTGTCTGCTACCTCATTAAAATAGATAGCCGTCTCTACTGCCTCTCTTTGGCAGAAGAACAACATTAAATCCATTCTTCGCTCCGAGTTACAGAACCAAAAGTTTAACAATTCTTTGGTAATACGTGTCGTATTAGGATACCCCTTTTCTCTCCAAGCTTTTACTTCGGCACGAATAGAATTTATGAATTTGGCATTTTCATCCGTTTCCTCAAAATCTGAACCATTGAACAATGCTCCTTGCGCCGTTGCATTAGGAGTAATGTTGATTGCAGACGTATAAGGACGCCTTCCTTGACAGATACGGCTATAATCCAAATTTCCAGCAGTATCGGTATCGTAATACAACGATGGTTCCAAATATGGATTATTCAAAATGGGATTCTCAGTCATATAAAGTGTGGTATTCTATAATAATGTGTTCTATATATGCACAAATTTAACTTGTTTATACATCAGTTTGCCCATCCTTTTCATAAAAGTTCTTCTTTCGCCATAATATCATATTCTTTCATTTTCATCATTTCGGACAAGAACACATATGGACACAAAAAAAGCAGGTCCGAAGTTCTCGTCCTGCATTGTGTCAGCCCTGAGATTGCTGTTGTGTTCAGAACGAGCAACTCCAAACCTGCCGGTATATGACTATGCGCAACTACACACCATACCCCATTACAGTTACAGCAATAGCATGCGAAATTATCACATACACGGCATCGTTTGTTGCTTCGTCTTGGAACACATTTTGGAATTTCTCAGGTTCACACAATGCCAAGAACAAAGCGTCAAATGACGCCTATTATCAATATTTTCCGCTCTTTTACGTCCTGCGGTCTAGGACTATATTATTTGTTTCAATATCTCGTCAGGATTGATTCCCATTTGACAGATGGCACTTAGATGGTTGCCCATAGCATTTAACGAATGACCACAATGATACAAAGTATCATCAATAATCAACCAACGATCATGGCTTTTATTCTTCCATTGATGTACCTCAATATGCTCTTTGCCTTTCTCTGCATCGTGGGTTGCTATTAAACGCTGCATACCAGAACCTACACCATTAGTATAAATAGCAGCAACCACACCCTTTGCTCGAACATCTAAGATATCAAATGTCTGCGCATCCACATAACCATCTATCACTATCACTCTTTGTTTGGCAGTCTTCACCAACGATTCCAATGCTACACGTGCAGTAAAGAAATTGCCTTCAAAGAAAACCTGCTCGGCAGGAGGCAGAGCCGTTCGAACAAAGAAATCCAGTTTTTCTTGATGCTCCGTTAAAATCCTTTCTTGTCGCGCAAAACTTCTATCCACTTTTTCCTCTAACGCAAGCAATCGTTGGTTAACTGCATAACCACGAAGCATATAGTCTTTGAGAACAGAAGTTGCCCAACGGCGGAATGCGACACCTTGCAAAGAATGTACTCGATAACCTACAGAAATGATAACATCTAAATTATAGTAGTCTATCAATAATGTTTGTGAAAATCCTTCTCTACGACCGTAATGCTTGGATAGTGCAAATTTTGCACACCCCAAGGAGATGTCCACTTCGCCTTCCTTGAATATGTTAGAAATATGACGAGTTATAACAGTCCTATCTCTCCCAAATAATTCTGCCATTTGGTTCACATTCAACCACACACTCTCATTTTCCACCCGAACTTCTAACTTAGTCAATTCGTTGGGCTGATAAAGTACTATTTCGTTCTGTTCGTTCATGACATTTATTTTGCGGTGCAAAGGTACAAAGAATTTTTGAGATTCGCAAATAAAAGTGAAAATTTTTGTTTGCACTGTCAAGTATTCCTTGACTGTTGACTTAGCTACACTATCCGTTAGGGGGGATGGGGAGCAAACAAAAGAAGGACACCCATCGGATGTCCTTTTCTTTGTATTGGTGTGCTCTAAGCACTAAGTAGGTTCATTAAGCCAACTTATTGATGTAAATTGCCAAACTGGATTTGAGGTTAGCAGCCTTGTTCTTGTGGATGATGTGGCGCTTAGCCAGTTTATCCAACATAGAAGCGACCTTAGGCAGCATAGCGGCTGCAGCAGCCTTCTCTGTAGTAGCACGCAAGTCACGAACGGCATTGCGAGCAGTTTTAGCGTAATAATGGTTATGAGCCTTACGCGTTGCAGTTTGACGAATACGTTTCAAAGATGATTTGTGGTTTGCCATCTTAGTTTTGTTTTTTGTTGTTTAACAAATGTGTTACCTTTTGAGGAAGGTCGGTATTTTGTAGCGGGTAGGAGAGTCGAACTCCTCTTTTTAGAATGAAAATCTGACGTACTAACCGATATACGAACCCGCCGCGTCGTCGAGACAGCAGGTTCGTAAAGGTTGATTGCCGCAAAGCTTAATCAACAGACGACCTGAGTCTCTCCTCTCCCCATAACCTCTTACGAGCTTCTGGGGGTGAATTTTGTTCAAAGAACATACTTCTTTCGTAGAAAAAGCGTGCAAAATTACAACAAAAATTTGAATTGACCAAATATTTTCGTAAAAAAATGCATTTTTTTTGTGTATATAAGAAAAAAAGTGTAATTTTGCGGTATGAAACGATACCTTATTATATTTTTCGCGTGCGTGATGAGTCATTTGCTCATAGCCCAAGATGCTATGCCGTTCTTTGATCCCAACAAAGTGGAAGAGGAGGAGGTTTATCAGTTTAAGGTAGAGTATCGTGTGGAAGCCGGATTTACTCAACATTGGCAGCACTCATTAAAAAAGAACAAGGCCGACATGTACCTCAACGGTGCTCGGTTAGGTATGACGTTTGACTTTATGTTGCCCAAACGCTTTAGCGTGCAAACCGGTTTACTCTACACTATCACTTATGGTACTAACTCACAATGTTTTGGTATTTCGGACGTTGAGGAGTCGTACGCACGGGGCGACAATTTGACGAATCGTGTAACCGAACATTGGTTTGCGATTCCCGTTCGCGCATATTATAACATTCACGTATGGAAAAAACTCAACTTAATGCTGTACACCGGTCCTCAGTTGATGATTGGATTAGCCGAGTATAACAACGTGAAGAATAACATGCCACCGCAGCAAACGACCTTCTGCCAAAGCATAAATATCCACACCGAGCCGTACGATCGATTCCGCGAAAAGGAGTTATATCCGGTGAATATCCAATGGGGTGTAGGTATGGGTATTGAATGGGATTGCTTCAGATTATATGGTGGCTATGATTTTGGGCTCAACAACCAAGTTCGCAACAAGGTAGTGAGCAACCAACATCTTTGGGAATGGAGTTGGTACGTTAGTTTTGCGTACAAACTGCCCATTAAGTAGGATTTAGATTCAGGGGTGCCGCAAGGCTGAGATTACACCCTTTGAACCTGAACAGGTAATGCTGTTAAGGAAGAAAATATGATAGATTCGTTATTTCATTTATCCCTTCATCAACTGCGTCAAACCGCACCGGTGGTACATTGTATCACCAACCACGTTGCTATGGACCTAACCGCCAATGCGTTATTGGCGGTTGGTGCGCGTCCCCTTATGGCGGCTGCTCCCGCCGAAATGGAAGAGTTGGCTCAAGTAGCCAACGCATTACTCATTAATATTGGCACATTAGACGACACGTTGATACAAGCATCCCTGATTGCCGGTCGTGCTATGCACCAATTAGGCAAGCCCATTGTCTTAGACCCGGTAGGAGTTCAAGTATCTAACTACCGTCTGCAGGCAGCCCTCACTATCATTAACGAATGTCATCCCACCATCGTCAAAGGTAACCAACGCGAGATGGAGGTATTGTTACCTAAGATAGCACGACCTGAGTTTATAGCGGTCACTACCGGGGAGCAAGATACCATTATCGCTGCCAACCGCCAAGAGCAGTTAATGGGCGGTTCGACAATGATGACACAAGTCACCGCCATGGGATGCACCGCCGGAGCAATGATTGCTGCGATGGCATCCGTTGAACCGGACCCCTTCTTAGCATCATGCTATGCCATACGGCTTATGAAGGACGCCGGAGCCAACGCCCAAACAGAGGTGGGGTTAGGCACTTATCGTCAACGTTTTATTGATTATTTATCCCATGTTTGATTTATCTTTATACTTAGTTACCGATAGCGGGCTATGCGGCGAGCGGCGATTAGAAGATGTGGTGGAAGCAGCCGTACAAGGAGGCTGCACGATGGTACAGTTGCGCGAAAAGAACATAGACACCGGCACCTTCATCGCGCGCGCACGTATATTAAAAAAGGTGTTACAGCCCTATCATATACCTCTTATCATCAATGACCGGGTAGATGTAGCCTTGGCCGTTGATGCAGAGGGCGTTCATTTAGGACAATCCGATATGAGTATAGAGGATGCCCGAAGGTTATTAGGCGATAAGATTATCGGTTGGTCAGTAGAAAATATAGACGACGTACGTCGCGCCAATGGGTTAGATGTAGATTACATCGGTATATCTCCGGTTTTTGCCACTCCCACCAAGACTGATACGGCGCAACCATTTGGCATAGAAGGAACACGTCAAGCCGTGGCTCTAAGTGTGCATCCTACCGTAGGGATAGGTGGTATCAACCATCACACCATCGATCAATTACGCGGTTGTGGATTAGACGGAGTAGCCGTAGTGAGTGACATCATGGCTGCCAATGATCCACGAATGGCGGCACAAACATTATTCAACAAGATGAAGTAACAATGAAAACCTATAAACGCGTTTTAACCATAGCCGGCAGTGATAGTGGAGGAGGTGCCGGTATTCAGGCCGACATTAAGACTATCTCTGCATGCGGTTGTTATGCGGCGTCGGCCATCACAGCCATCACGGTGCAAAACACCATGGGAGTACAAGGTGTAGAACGAATTTCTATCCCTACGATTGAAGGTCAAATTAAGGCGGTCATTGATGACATTGGAGTAGATGCCGTTAAAATAGGTATGCTATTTGATGAACAAGTGGTTCACGCAGTTCAGCGCAGCCTTGCTCCATACCATATCCGCAATATCGTTTTAGATCCGGTAATGGTTTCTACCAGCGGACATCGGCTAATTGAAGAGGGGGCTATTGCATCCTTGATACACGACCTCATTCCGATTGTTCGTATCATCACTCCTAATATTCCGGAGGCCCATATCCTATTAGGGAAATCTATTGATCACCAATCCGATTTACCTCAAGCAGCGCGAGCATTAGGTCAAACCAATCATGTTTCGGTATTGCTCAAAGCAGGACATTTAGCAGACGACCAATTAACAGATATCCTTTATGATAACGAACAAGACAAGATTATTGAATTGCCCTCTATTCGTGTGCAGACCAACAATACCCATGGTACAGGATGCACCTTATCGTCAGCCCTTGCAGCCTATTTAGCACAAGGACTCAGTTTGCCGGATGCTACCAAGGCAGCCAAGCAATATATCAATCAAGCCATTATTGCAGGAGCCGAATACAAAATAGGCCACGGGTTTGGTCCCGTAGCCCACTTTAATAATTTATAACGAAGTACCAAAAGGCACATCCTGCCAAAGCAATAATGGACGCCATCCACGCTCGCCCGGTCATTAGATGTCGCATCCATAAACTAATCCATACACCTACCACAAGGACCGCCACGTAGATATACACCCAAGCGGCGATACCTATCCATAGTGAAGCACAAAAAGCCTGCTCCACGGCACCATTGTCTAATATATCCAAATCGCTGATGCGCAGTTTACGATACGCAGTGCGAATAGGAAAAATAGCCAATGCAGCGATAGCCAACGCTACCGGCAAACGCCACGTCAGGATGTAGGTATGCAGGAATTCCATCATTCAATAAATCCTTTGCGACGCAGTAAGTACTCCGGGTTAGCCTCTTTACCACGGAACTCCTGGTAAAGTTCAGCAGCATCGCGTGTACCACCTTGTTCAAGCAGATGGTGGAAACGTTGAGCCACTTCGGGATTAAGTATATCGCCGGTTTCTTGGAATGCAGCAAACGCATCAGCATCCAGCACAGCAGCCCATGTATAGGAATAGTAACCTGCCTCATAGCCGGTAGTAAAGATATGGTTGTAGAACGTAGAGCGATAACGCACAATAATCTCGTCAATCATATTCATCTTAGCCAAGGATGCAGCCTCAAAAGCATTCACATCAATGATATCTAAGGTGGTCAGTTCGTGATAATCCATATCCAGGATAGATGCCGACAGCAATTCCGTTTCCACAAAACCTTGATTAAATTTCTTAGCGGCATTGATTTTTTGTACCAACGAATCCGGCATTACTTCGCCTGTTTGATAATGGAAAGCATAGGTGGCTAAGATCTGTGGTTCGTAGCAGTAGTTCTCCATGAACTGAGAAGGCAATTCAACAAAATCACGAGGCACATTGGTGCCGGCTAATGACTTATAAGTAGCCTTGCTCATCAGTCCGTGTAAGGCATGACCGAACTCATGGAAGAGAGTCTCTACATCATCCATAGAGAGTAATGACGGATTCCCTGCAGTAGGTTTATTAAAGTTACCCACATTGATAATGACAGGACGATGATCCACACCATTGGCATCTACGTATTGATGGCAGATATCATTCATCCATGCTCCGGGACGTTTGCCGGCTCTTGGGAAATAATCGGTATAGAGAATACCCACTAAATCACCTTCGGCATCAGTTACTTTGAACACCTCCACTTCGGGATTATACACAGGCATATTGTCCAATTTCTCGAAGTTGAGTCCATACAGATTATGCGCCAATGTGAAGGCACCCTTACGAACATTACTCAATTCAAAGTAAGGTTTCAGTTCCTCCTCGTTCAAATCGTATTTTTGCTTACGCAGTTTCTCGGCGTAATACCACCAATCCCAGGGTTGGAGTTTTTCTCCGGGCATATCCTGATTTAGAAGTTCTTGCAATGCAGCGGCTTCACGTTTAGCAGCAGCCAATGACGGTCCCCAAACAGATTGCAGGAAAGCATCCACGGTCTTGGCATCCTTAGCCATACAATCTTGCAGGATATAATCGGCAGGACATTGGAATCCAAATAGTTGTGCCTTCTCGATACGCAAATGCATGGTCTGATTGATGAGTGCCTTATTATCATAATCATTGTCATGGTTAGCACGTGTAGTATAAGCGAGCAATAATTGACGACGCAAGTCGCGGTTTTCGCAGTATTGGAGTACCGGAGTAAAGGAGGTGCGCTTGGGCGAGAAGAGCCATCCTTGTTTACCGGCAGCCTCTGCTTCTTCCTTAGCCGCAGCCTTGGCGGACTCTGGCAGCCCTGCCAATTGGCTCTCATCGGTGATGAGCACTTGTGCCTCTTCGGCATTGGTTTCAGCCACTACGTTCTGACCAAACTGCAAGGACAAGACAGCCAGTTCTTGGTTGATTTGTTTAAGACGCTCTTTCTTATCAGCAGGCAGGTTAGCGCCATTATTAACGAACTGGCGATAGGTCTCGTTGAGCAAACGCATCTGCTCAGGATTCAAATCAAGGGAGTCTTTTTGCTCATAAACGGCTTTGATACGAGCAAAGAGAGCATCATTAAGCAATATGCCATCACTTAACTCACTGAGTTGAGGAGCCACTTCATTGGCGATAGCATCCATTTCCTCGTTACCATCAGCCTCTAATATATTAAAGAACACGCCTTGCACTAAGTCCAACAGACTGCCACAACGGTCCAAAGCAGCAACTGTATTATCAAACGTAGGCGCTTCGGGATTATTGATGATAGCATCTACTTCGCTCTGATATTGACGCATAGCCTCAGCAAAAGCAGGCTTATAATCGGACAGTTGGTATTGGTCAAAGGCAGGAACACCGTACGGAGTATCTTGTTGGGTTAAGAACGGATTTTGTTTATGACAAGCCATAAGAGAAACGGCTACGAGAGCCATGATTAATGATTTTTTCATATAATTAAATTTTAACGTTTTTGCGCATTGAATTGCGAATAGTTGCACGTAACTCTGCCGATTGTGTATCCACTTTGCCATGGAAGAGAGGACGGAAATCCTTGGCATAACGGCAAGGAGCCAATTTTATATTCAGGTCATCAAACGTACCGGTTACATCTACACCTAAATATAGCGGTTTGAGTAGATTGACATGGTAGTCAAAGGACATATCTAAATTATGTCGTCCACCTAAAGCAGCCATGTAATTATCAATTGAGACGCAGAACGGATAGACATCTATTTCGTCCTTATAAAGCGTAATCTCGGCAGAAATCGAATCCACTATATTCTCGGTTTTCTTATTGAACATAAGCAGTTTACTGATGGTAGTGAAGGTCTCGTTATCCAATACAACCAAGTCCTTACCAAAGATAGAGCAAGCACCGCGTAGCGTAGAAACCTTAGGTTCATAGTTAGCCTTCAAATAGGTCTCTGCAGCCAGATGGAACTCGGCTTCTCCTTTGAAAGACTTGAGCATCGGTACCATATCTACAACATCCGGAACCATATTAACCAGTTCTTGAATATTGACATCCAACATGTGATAATCAAAGCCCAAATACAGGTGATTGCGACGCGGGGTACGGTACATAGCGGTGAGTTGGAGTTTAGCAGCGCGGCAGATAAAACCGACTTCCTCCAGCACCAGTTTGCCATCCTGAATATAGATACGTCCGCCTAAGTTACGTGCATTTTGGTTAAAGACAACCGTTTCATCAATATGTGTATTAAGCGTCAGATCCACATCGGTTGGCACTAAGAACGGATTGGTTTGTTCGGTAGAGGTAGAAGTAGTTTCGGTAGTGGCCACCTCCTCTGTTTCTTCGGATCCTTTGTCCGCCGAGAACCATTCCATAAACTGGTTAACATCGGTGCGGGTAGAAGTGAAATTGAGTTCGCCGACAAGGGTATCTTTTTTCTGCAACCATTTACCAATATTCTTGACTTCGCCACTTAAGCAGAAATCACTATTGCCCATCACGATGCGACTCGTATCAATCTTAAAGTCTTTGTTGGAATAAGAGAAACGAATCTGTGGTATTTCAATCAATGGAGGCAACGAAGATAATAAGGCACGTCCATCCTTTAAGTCCACGTCCAAACGAGGATTCCATTTAAGCAAGATTTGGTCGGCTTTACTATTGTAGCGTGCTTTAGCCGAGACAGACAGCGCACCTGTTTTTGCAGCCAAGTCTTCACCTTGACTGGCGGTTAAGGATGCGGTTGTTATTTGTGCACTCATCATAGGCACACTCTTATCTCGTCTTCCTCCGGTAACAGAAGCCTTTAAGGTAGACTTCTCCAAGTGGGCCAACCAATCGGTATAGTTGCCTTCCAGGTCATTAAAGTCAAGGGTTGCCTTGAGGACAGGTATATGTGTAGCATCTTTGGTATCGTACTCAGCGTATGCTGTCAAAGCGGGCACTTGCATTGTGGCACTCATGCTATCCATTTTAGCCACTAATTCACCCTTTGAAGTGAGGTTCATATTGGCATAAATAACAGGATCGTCGCTGAGCATATTGCCGGTTTCGACTTTGAGTACACTTTCATCTATATTGGCAGTTAATGAACCTATTTGTTCAAAATCCAATGGGGACATGGTTAGTGTAGCGGCCAACCACCCCACTTTCTTTTGCGATGGAGTTGGATTAGGCAGATTAAACTGCAGACGCATCTTATCCAGATTGGCCAACATGCTGTCCATTTGGAAATGGATATCGTTCAGCATCAAGTCACCATTGATATCTCCTTTTTCCAACTGCATCTGGGTGAGGTCAGCCAATTTAATTTTTGCAGCCACATCGCCTTTGACAGCACCTTGGACCTGCATACCCTGCGGAATCCAACGTTCTACATCCATAATAGGCACATTCATATTAAGGGCCACATCCATGTAAAGATCATTGAGCACATCATCCACCTCGCCCTTAGCAGAAACCGAACTATGCCAAACGTTAGCATCTAATTGGTGAATAGAAACGTGACTTTGCTTGGTAGCCATATCTAATTGTGCCGCAGCGGTAAGTTGAATATCTCCTTTGAGGCGCAAAGACCGGATGGATTGAGTGATAGAGGCGGGCAGGAGTTCCAAGAGTGGTTCAATCTGCCAATTGTTGGTTTGAATAGTAGCATCCACCGCCAAATCCGGTTGTAAGTCCACAGCACCATCTATACCAAGTTCAAATTCATTGATGGCGACTTGGGCTTGGTGCAGTACAAAGTGCATACTATCTAAGTTCACTTCGGCAGGTAGAGTTAGTCCGACTTGCAGACCATCAGCGTATTGGGTATCTCCCAATGTAGCAGATACAGATGCCGATTGCAAAGTAAGAAGCACATCATCCCATCCTTTTACCGTACCATTAATAGCCGTGTTGGTCAGAATGGCAGATAGGCTATCTTTCTTATCCACAAAACTGAGTTGAGGAGCGGTGAGTTGGAGTCCTTCCACGCGAATATCTTGGAAAGGAAGAGAGAAAGCGGTTGTATCCTCTTCCGTAGAATCGGGCGAAGAGACGAAGATAGAGAAGTTGTTATCCCCTTGCTCGTTAATAAAGATATTAGCCTGCACTTCAGGCAGAGACAGTTCACGAACGACAAGATTTTTGTTCTTTAGGAACTCCATCACATTAACTACTGCCACCACTTTAGGAGCAGCCAGCAATGTATCCGATTGGGCACCCTCCATAGGATTGATAAGATATAATCCATCGGCCCGAAGAGCGAACTCCGGGAAGGTAGAGAAGAAAGTAAGGTCCACGTTACCTAACTCGTAATCACACGTAACGAACTTGTCCGCCACTTGACGAGCCACCGGCGTAAGACGTTCCGGTGTAAATACCCACCATACCGCCACCGAAGCAGCGATGAT
>JAGHTR010000190.1 GCA_018065205.1 Candidatus Colicola caccequi | reverse complement strand
TTCCTCATTACCCCCGTTTTGTCGGTTATCGTTTATGTGGCAGTGTTTGGCGGAATCGCTAATATCCCTACGGACGGCGTACCTCCTGCTCTGTTCTACTTGTTAGGCATATCCGTGTGGGGGTATTTCGCTTCCTGCCTAAGCAGTACCGGTAACTCGTTCGTGAGCAATGCCGACATCTTCGGTAAGGTCTATTTCCCTCGCCTCATCATGCCCTTGGTGGCGGTGACGGTGAATGTGCTCAGTTTCCTTATTCAATTGGCTATTTTCTTCGCCTTTTACATCTACTACCGTATCTGCCCTATGGAGGGTATGGCGTTGCAGATGCATTGGCACGTTGTCTTATTCCCCATTCTGATGTTCATCTTAGCTATGATGGCAGTAGGATTTGGTATGATTGTGTCCAGTATGACCACTAAGTACCGCGACCTGCAAATCGCCTTCGCTAAAATCATCAGCCTGTGGGTCTATATCACTCCGGTTATCTATCCTTTATCCATGGTAACTAATCCTAAGTTGCACTTCGCCATGTCCCTTAACCCCGTTACGCCTATCATTGAGGCTATCAAGTACTCGCTACTTGGAGTAGGGCAGTTCTCTTGGCTATGGTTAGGCTATTCGGTGCTGATGACCGCTATTCTGTTGATTATCGGATTAATGCTATTCAATAAAGTGCAAAAATCCTTTATGGATACAGTGTAAGGAGGCAGAACCTCCAACGAAAACGTTAACGTTAACGTTGACTAATTACTAATTGATGATAGAAGAGAATAAAAATAGTACCGGGGTGCCCGGAGGCACCTGGACTACGGTGATTTCGCCTAAGGAGCGTCATCGTGGTTTGGGACTGAAGGAGGTTTGGCAGAAACGCTATCTGTTATGGCTCTTTGTGAAACGAGACATAACGGTGCAGTTCAAACAAACCATCTTTGGTATGGGTTGGTACTTCATCTCGCCCCTCTTCTCTACAATCATCTACATGGTGGTGTTTGGACGCATCGCTTCTATTCCTACGGACGATATACCACAGCCCATCTTCTATCTGAGTGGCGTGTGCCTTTGGGAGTATTTCTCGTTATGCCTGACGTCCGTCTCTACTACGTTCCAAACTAATTCATCGCTGTTCGGTAAGGTTTATTTCCCACGATTAGTAACACCGTTATCCGTTTGTATCGGTAAACTGTTCCGCTTTGGACTGCAACTTAGTACGTTCGTCATCGTCTATATCTACTTCGTGCTGCGTGGTGTGCATCTGTGCCCCAATTGGTATCTGTTGCTCTTCCCCGTTATTGTGGCTTGTATGATCGGTATAGCGATGGGATTAGGATTGATGGTATCCAGTATGACCACTAAGTACAAAGATTTGGTGAATTTCTTCCCCACTTTTGTGTCGCTATGGATGTACGCTACGCCTATTGTCTATCCGCTCAGTTACGTCACTAATCCTACCTTGCATCAAGTGATGCTGCTCAATCCGATGACTCCGCTCGTGGAGGCATTCAAATATGGTGCCTTTGGCGCAGGATCATTCTCATGGATGAGTTTCGGGTATGCGGTGTTATGCACTATCGTCTTGCTGGTGATTGGTATTGCTATGTTCAACCGCAAGCAGAAATTCTTTATTGACACAATCTAATCGCTTTGCCGGAGTATTTACTACATTACATTTGGCAGCAAGGACTCTTTCTTGCTTATCCTCAAACAACTACAGATGGTCGTCCCGTAGAGGTTCTTTCTACCGGTCGGCATAACCATGATGCAGGTCCGGACTTCACGGATGTGCACTTGCGTATAGACGGGGTTGACCTATATGGTCAGATTGAGATTCATGTGGCATCGTCGGATTGGCATCGTCATCATCACGATACTGACCCTGCTTACGACCATATCCTACTGCATGTAGTGCGTAAAGCCGATAAAGAGGTGTATAACTCGCAAGGCGAACCGCTGCCGCAACTCGAATTACAATACGACGAAAAGGATTATGTCGGTCACTTGATGCACGATGCCATGTTGATGGATTCGGCTTGGTCCACCCATCGCTGCGCCCAATCTATCTTGACCGATCCATCGCTAATCACAATGGGATGGAAACAGACTCTGTTGGAACGCCGACTGCAGTGCAAGACTGAGTCGATTGAACGTCTGCTGACCGTGTCGCATAACGATTGGAACACCGCTTTCTATGTGTCACTTGCGCACGCGTGCGGGTTTCATATCAATGGTGTACCTATGGAGATGTTAGCTTTGGCTACTCCGTTGTCGGTGCTCTATAAGCATCGCTCTTCCTTGGAACAACTGTCATCTCTGCTGTTAGGTCAAGCCGGATTATTAGACCCCAATGACCCTCGTTATCGGGAATATACCTTCCTACGAACTAAGTTCGGACTGACGCCAATCAATCCTGCTTTATGGAAACATAGCCGAATGCGCCCTGTGTCGCATCCTGCTGTTAGAGTGCAGCAACTGGCTATTATTATTCATGATACGGAGTTCCTCTTTAGTCAATGTATGGAAACCAAGGATGCAGATACATTACGCTCCTTCTTCCAATCCTCCGGAATGGGCAAGAGCAGCATAGATGGGTTAATCATCAATACCGTTGCTCCGTTCCTTTATGCGCGCTCACAAAAATCCCAAGCAATCAACTTATTACATGCTCTGCCGGCTGAATCCAACCGTATCATACGACAATGGCAAACATTGGGTCAGACCGTTACGGATGCTTTTGATTCGCAAGCTCTGATCCATCTCTATACCACATGCTGCGAACAAGGGCAATGCTCCTCGTGCGCAGTGTGGTCTGAGTCGGCTGTTAAACAATCTTTGCAGGAATAAGTTTCTCGCGGATGTTGATGTAGATAATCGTCTCCTTTGCCGTAAAGGCTTTTTGAACATATCCCATACCAATACCTACTTTGGTGGTAGGCAGCATAATACCGGAGGTAACATGACCAATCTTGTTGCCCTCTGCATCGCAGATAGCATAACCATTACGAGGAATAGCACGCTCCTGCATCTCAAAATGCACTAACTTACGCGTGATACCTTCGGCTTTTTGCTTGAGCAAGTACTCCTTGTCAATAAAGTCCTTGGCATCAAACTTCGTAATCCATCCTAATCCTGCCTCTAAGGGGGAAGTGGTATCGTCAATGTCATGACCGTATAGGCAATACCATTTCTCTAAACGTAAACTGTCACGAGCACCTAATCCGATGGGAGCCAATCCAAATTCTTTTCCTACTTCAAACAAAGCATTCCATATCTGAATGCCGTCTTC
Organism: Candidatus Colicola caccequi; assembly: GCA_018065205.1. Lineage (GTDB taxonomy): Bacteria > Bacteroidota > Bacteroidia > Bacteroidales > Paludibacteraceae > Colicola > Colicola caccequi. Next base: position 10,539 of record JAGHTR010000190.1, on the reverse strand, counting down.
TTTCTTGAAGTACAACTCAAAACCTCCGGCTCCCGTATATCCGGTGTTGCTCAGGATAACACCTTGGATGCCGGCAAAGGACCATTCACGGAAAGCATAATATGGAATTGCACTTAAATCGGCGTCCGTCAATCGTTGCAGCATCTCTGTTGCCTTGGGACCCTGAACGGCTAATTGACCGTATTTATCCGATGCGTTCTCTAAGTTTAGACCTTCCGGATAACGCTTGGCTTGCTCGGTGCACCAAGCCCAGTCCTTATCTATATTGCCGGCATTAACGACCAATAAATACTTGGTTGTGGAGTACTTATATATAATAAGGTCATCTACAATACCGCCCTTACCATTGGGGAAACAGGAGTATTGCGCCTTACCGGCATCTAACTTGGATACATCGTTAGTGGTGATGTACTGCAGAAAATCCAGGGCTTTCTCACCCTTTACCCAGAACTCACCCATGTGACTGACATCAAATACACCTACGCCCTCACGAACGATACGATGCTCCTCCTGAATACCGGTCGGGTATTGGATGGGCATATTAAAACCAGCGAACTCTGCCATACGAGCTCCGAGTGATACATGAATGTCTGTAAATGGAGTTGTTTTTAACATAGTATATCAATTTTAGTTGTTATAATACAATATTCATATCTTGTTCTCGTCCATCAATGAACGCCAATATATTGTCGCTCACGTTTTCGCACATGGCGATTCGTCCTTCCCACGTCCCGGTACCTACATGCGGCGAAAGTACCACATTAGGCATCGTTAACAGTTCCGGGGACACGTCGGGCTCGTGTTCATATACATCCATGGCGGCTCCGGCGATAAGACCTTGCTGTAAGGCTTGCACCAAGGCTTGCTCGTCTATATGTGCTCCGCGAGCGGTATTGATGAGGTAGGCGGTGCGTTTCATCTTATGCAGTGCCACTCCGTCAATGAGATGGTGCACTTGGGGCGTGTAGGGTAGGTTAAGACTGACAAAGTCGCTTTCAGCCAGCAACTCGTCCATACCAACATATTGGTACCGGCAGTCCGGCTTGCTATGACGATTATGGTAGATAATGCGCATGCCAAAAGCCTCTGCTCTGCGTGCCAAAGCCATGCCGATATGTCCTAATCCGATAATGCCTAAGGTCCTGCCATATAACGTATGGCTTAGGTTATTCATCACCCCAAAGGTAGGCGGAGTAGCGGACCGCATCTGATGGTCTAATTCCACTGTGCGTCGTGCCAAAGATAGCATCAAACTAAACGCCAGTTCGGCAGTAGGTTCAATCACCGGGTCCGGAGTATTCGTCACGCGAATGCCGCGCTCGCGACAGGCATCTAAATCAATATTATTAAATCCTACACCAAAATTAGCCACTAATCGCAACTGTGGCATACGTTCCAAAAGGGCACGAGTCACGGGATAGTCAAAGGTGGCGACCAGTATGTCGGCTTGCGGCGCAAAGTCCTCTGCCTGCAGCAGTTGATGTCCGCTCAGTCGAGAAAAACCTTCCTCTGGAAGAGATGTGGTAAAGGCAATTGTCATAATTTGTTTGCAAAATTACAAAATAATTTGCATATCTCAAAATTTTTTTGTACTTTTGCGGGAAAATTCCAAATATCATGAAAGAACTTAATATCAAGACCACTATTTTGTCCTATCAATGGGATGAATTGTCAAAGGAAGATCAGGAATTATTGCAGGCTGCTAAGGATATGACCAAGAACTCATATAGCCCTTACAGCCAGTTCCAAGTTGGAGCAGCCGCTCGTTTAGCGGACGGTCATGTCATTAAGGGGTGTAACCAAGAGAATGCAGCATACCCCAGTGGCTTATGTGCCGAGCGCACCACGTTGTTTGCTGCCAATGCTAACTTCCCTACTACGCCGGTAATGTCGTTGGCTATTGCATGTCATACGCAAGGCCACTTTACTGAAAATCCGGGCGCTCCTTGTGGTGCATGTCGTCAAGTCATGCTGGAAACGGAACATCGCTATAACCAGCCTATGCGCGTGCTATTGTACGGCGAAAAAGCAACGTACGTATTTAAGTCCGCCAGTGATCTGCTTCCGATTGGGTTCTTTGCTGAAGACTTGGAAGGATAACCGATTCGTTCGTGAAAAAACTTGATCTATACATGCTGAGGAACTTCATGGGGTTGTTCCTACTTACCTTCATGATTTGTTGCTTCATCCTCTTGATGCAGGTGCTTTGGGCCCGCATCAATGACATCGTGGGTAAGGGCGTGGAGATAACCGTGCTATTAGAGTTCCTCGTTTATGCCGTAGCCTCTGTGGTGCCTTTGGCACTGCCTTTGGCTATTTTATTGGCCAGTCTGATGACCTTTGGTAACTTAGGTGAGAAATTTGAACTGACAGCCATGAAGAGTGCCGGAGTCAGTTTGTTCCGCATTATGCGTCCCCTCACTATCTTTATCGGTATCATCTGTATAGGTGCATATTTCTTCTCTAACTACGTGCTGCCTAAAAGCCAAACTAAACTATGGGCGTTGGTGTTCTCGCTAAGGCAGAAAGCACCGGAGTTGGATATACCTGTGGCGGAATTCTATTCCGGACTAAGCGGATACAATATATACGTCGGAAAGAAAGATGTGCGGTCCGGATTGCTGCACGATATCATGATCTATGATTATTCCAATGGCTTTGAGGACGCATCGGTTACGTTAGCCGATTCGGGACGAATCGCTTTTACTGCGGATAATCAGTATATGCTACTGCGGCTGTATAACGGAGAGAGTTTTGAGAACCTCAACCAGCAGGAACAACGTACGTTGGATAGCCGAAACGTGCCATATCGTCGTGAAACATTTGGCTCTAAACAACTGCTGATTGACTTTAATACCGAGTTCACTCGTTTTGACGAGAGTGTGATGCAGGACCAGCATGTGAGCAAGAACGTTACGCAACTGCGTCAGTCGATTGATTCCGTCGGTGCACTCAGCAAGGCGCGTGCCCGCGAACAGGGCGACCGTATGATCAATAGCCGTTATTTCGGCCGAGAATGGTGCAGCGGACGCGAATTGAGTCCCATAGCCGAGGAGATGAAGGAGGAATATAACATCACCAATCTGGCTACTTCGCTGACCGCTTTTCAGGTGCGACAAGCCATGGAGATTGCCGTGGAGAAGGCTCGTGTCATGCGGGATGCTATCCAGTACAACGCCGTGATGCTGGATGATTATGACCGCTACGTGCGCAAGCATGCTATTGAATTGCATCGTAAGTACACCCTTTCTTTTGCTTGCCTTATCTTCTTCTTTATCGGCGCTCCGTTAGGTGCTATTATTCGTAAGGGAGGATTAGGCGCTCCTATCGTCATCAGTGTAGTGATGTTCATCATTTACTACATCATTGATAATACAGGTTATAAGATGGCTCGTGAGGCTATTTGGCCGGTATGGCAGGGTATGTGGCTCAGTTCGGCTGTGCTATTGCCTATCGGTGTGTTCCTTACCGTTAAGGCGGCTACCGACTCCGGATTATTTAATCCCGAAGTATGGCTCAAAGTATGGGAAAAAATGACAACCGTCATCAAAACCAAGTATCAACAATTACGAATTAAGTAATACAAGATATGAATCTGACAGAACGTTTTTTGAAGTATGTGTCTATTTGGACTACCTCCGATGATAGCACGCATACCACTCCTTCTACATCGCGTCAATTAGACTTGGCTAATTACCTTAAAGACGAGTTGGAGCAGATTGGTATGACCGAAGTAACTCTTGATAAGAATGGTTACGTAATGGCTACCTTGCCGGCTAATACATCTAAGTCCAAACCTACATTGGGATTTATTGCACACATGGATACCGCTCCGGATGCAAGCGGTAAAGATGTAAAAGCACGAATTGTGGCTAACTATGACGGCAAGGACATTGTGCTCAATACCGAGAAGAAGATCGTATTGCAAGTTAGCCAATATCCGGAAATACGCAATTACATAGGTCAGGATATCATCGTTACGGATGGAACAACGCTGCTCGGCGCGGACGATAAAGCCGGTATAGCCGAGATAGTGACTGCCATGGAGTATCTCATCCAACATCCTGAAATAGAGCACGGTAAGATTCGTGTCGGCTTTACGCCGGATGAAGAGATAGGCGAGGGACCGGACCACTTTGATGTGGCTGCCTTCGGTGCCGATTGGGGATATACCATGGATGGCGGTGCCATCGGTGAATTGGAGTTTGAGAACTTCAACGCTGCCGGACTCAAAGTGCATGTACATGGCATCAATGTGCATCCGGGGTATGGGTATCAAAAGATGAAGAACGCCCAACTCATTGCCCATCAGTTTATCGCTATGTTGCCGGCGGACGAGATTCCGGCTAAAACGCGCGATTATGAAGGATTCTTCCATCTCACCTCTATGTCCGGTTCGGTAGAAGAGGCTTCCCTGTCCTTTATCATCCGTGACCATGACCGCATCCGTTTTGAGGAACGCAAACAAACAGTCTTGCATATTCAAGAGACGCTCAACCGCGAGTATGGCGAAGGAACGGTGGAGATTGAACTCAAGGACCAATACTATAACATGCGCGAGAGAATAGAACCATGTATGCATGTCATCGACTTGGCAATGGCTGCCATGACCGAGGCAGGCGTTACACCTAAGGTGCAACCTATTCGTGGAGGTACGGACGGAGCACGACTCAGTTTCATGGGATTGCCCTGCCCCAATATCTTTGCCGGAGGCGAGAACTTCCACTCACGCTTTGAATATGCCCCCATACCCAGTATGCAGAAGGCTATGCAAGTAATAATCAATATCATTCAGTTAGTTAAGTAATGGATAGGATAGAAGAAGCCTTATTGGATTTTCGCAATGGTCAATTCGTGATTGTGGTGGATGATGAGGATCGGGAGAACGAAGGCGATTTTATCATTGCTGCCGAAAAAATAACACCGGAAAAAGTGAACTTCATGCTTCAGCATGGACGTGGGGTGTTGTGCGCACCTATCTTAGAGAGCCGTTGCGCTCAATTAGGACTCATTCATCAGGTGGCGAATAACACCAGTATGTTAGGCACTCCCTTCACGGTCACCGTAGATAAGTTAGACGGCTGCACAACCGGCGTAAGTGCACACGACCGCGCTGCCACTATACTGGCTCTGGCTGATGAACATTCCACTCAGGATACGTTTGGACGGCCCGGACATATCAATCCGCTGTATGCTAAACATCGTGGGGTACTCGAACGTGCCGGACATACCGAAGCCGCTATTGACCTATGCCGATTGGCAGGAGTCAAACCTGCGGCTGCGCTCATCGAGATAATGAACGAAGATGGTACGATGGCGAGATTGCCACAGTTGGAAGAGGTGGCTAAGCAATATAACTTAAAACTCATCTCCATCAAGGACCTGATCGCCTATCGCATGGAGCATCCGTTGCCCGCTGAAAAAGATAACATAATCGAAACAGCATCAAACCATAATCCTAAGATGAACATCCTCTTGGAGCGTGGTGAGACGGTCTTCCTGCCTACGGCATACGGCGAATTCCAACTAACTCCCTTCCGCGACCTCACTACCGGACTCGAACATGTGGCACTCACTAAGGGACAATGGCAAGAGAATGAACCCATTCTATGCCGCGTACATTCCAGTTGCGCTACCGGAGATATATTCGGCAGCCGTAAATGTGAGTGCGGCGAACAACTGCATAAAGCCATGCAGATGATTCAAGAACAGGGACAAGGTATTCTGGTTTATATGAACCAAGAGGGCAGAGGAATAGGACTAATGAATAAAATCCGTGCATATAAACTGCAAGAACAAGGCGAAGATACCGTTGAAGCCAATGTGCATCTGGGATTCAAACCGGACGAAAGGGACTATGGCGTAGGGGCAGAAATACTGCGTCAAATGGGCGCCAAGAAACTCAGATTGATGACGAATAATCCCGTCAAAAGAATAGGACTGGAAAGTTATGGCATAGAAATTGTAGAGAATATACCAATAGAGATTGCTCCCAATCCGTATAATGAAAAATATATGCGGACAAAAAAGGAGAAAATGCATCACGAACTGGTTCTGGTTTAGGCGCTAAGCAGACCGTTCGCTAACGTTAAACAATTAAAATTGGTGCTTTATGAGAAATTGGTCACTAATGATGGCTTTGCTGCTGATAAGCAGCTGGTCAGTAGTTCGAGCCGATGAAAAAATCACGGTCGAAGCAACGAGTACGGACATCAGCGAAGGTTTAGACCTCAAGGCTGTTGCATCGTTGTTCGGAGAGGTTAAGAACCTCGAAGAGTTTGAAACGCGCCTCAATGCCGATACATCTCACTTGAACAACTTGGACCTCAACGGAGATGGCGAAGTAGATTACCTGCGCGTAGTTGAAGTGGAACAAAACAGCAACCACATGGTGCTCATCCAAGCCGTCTTAGCAAAGGATGTGTTCCAAGATATAGCCTCTATTCTCGTGGAGAAAAGTGGTACAGAGGTAACCGTTCAAATCAAAGGTGATGCGTATATCTATGGCGAAAACTATATCATTGAACCCGTATATATCTACCGTCCCGTTATCTATGACTGGTTCTGGGGTCCGTACTGGGTTTGCTATACTTCACCTTGGTATTGGGGCTACTGGCCCGGATGGTGGCGTCCTTATCCTTGCTGGGGCTATCATGACTACTGGGTACATATCCATGTATGGCACCATGGTCATCCCTGCTGCTCCTACCGATATGCGCGTACCGAACATAGCATAGCCGCACCGATGCGCGGACAACAAAGTCGTTCTGACTATGCACGTATCTCCGGTAACCGTTCGTTTACAGAGCGCACAGGGGCTACGAATGCAAGAGATCTGAGTGCTCGCAGCAGAACAGCACAAGTCACCTCAACTGCCACACCTTCACGCTCGGCTACGACGGTGTCCCGCTCTGGATCATCCACAGCATCCCGCTCAACATACGGCAGTTCGTACACACGCAGCGGTTCTGCTTCGGCAACAACATCCCGCTCTGCTTCGGCAACGACATCCCGCTCTGCTTCAGCAACGGCATCTCGCTCTGCGTCAGCAACGACGTCTCGTAGTTCATCTACGCCCTCGTCATCAAGCGTAACTCGTTCAACGACTTATACACCCAGCCGTTCCTCCTCTGCGTCAACTCGGTCTGCGTCCTCGTCAACGGCAACGTCTCGTGGCAGTTATAGCGGAAGCACCTATTCCGGCAGCGGTCGCAGTAGCAGTTATAGCGGAAGCAGTTATAGTGGCAGCCGCAGTGGCGGATATAGCGGAAGCAGCTATTCCGGTGGCAGTCGCAGTGGCGGATATAGCGGCGGAGGTTACTCCGGTGGAGGCCGCAGTGGCGGAGCCGGTTACTCCGGTGGCGGTGCCAGCCGTAGCGGTGGACGCTAAACAATGTAAACAAATTAAAGTCGCTGATTTTCAGCGACTTTTTTTGTTATATCTCCCGCAGATCTCGCAGACTTACACAGACTTTTTGTTCACGGTGGCGTCCCGCCACAAGTTCGATACAAATGGATAGGACTTTGTCCCATTTGTGTATAGGATAATATATAGTCTATCATAAGCAAGCTTACATATCCTATTTATTCTCCAATCCACACCACGTAAGTGGTAACCATTTGTATAATTGTTTCGGTGACTCCGTCACAAATCCGGTCCTTCGGACAAAAAATGCAATTTTATTTGCACATGTCAGAAATTCTTTGTACTTTTGCACAATCAAATATCATGACCATGACCCTTTCTGCAAACCAACTATCCGAATTGAATAATCGCCTACATCCTATTATTGGTGCTATCTTTGAAGTCCATAAACAACTCGGCATCGGACTGGAAGAACCTATCTATAATGAGTCGCTCTGTTTAGAACTGACTTCCCAAGGCATACCTAACGATTCAGAACGTAGTTTGGCTTGTTATTACAAGGACCAAAAGCTCGCTAAAACTTATAGGATGGATATTGTTTGCTACGATGATATTATCCTCGAACTCAAGTCGGTTGATCAACTCATTTCTGCTCATCGCGAGCAACTATTCAATTATATGCGTTTAACTAAAATGCCTATTGGCGTATTAATCAATTTTAACGCATCTAAAGTCATCCCCGAAAAGTATTTCTACAACCATTCCACCAACGAGATTACTCGTTTCTACTAGGTTTATCAATTACCTGCGGTGCTACGCGTTCCGCGTAATTATAAAATAGGTCTGGGGGATGATTGATAGATTTTGTGGCAAAGCCACCGACTTTGTGACGGAGTCACCGGAACATTTATACAGTTGTGGGGCGAACCACGGAGGTGGTATGATTTGGACGCTAAGTAGGCAGTAGGAGCTTGCTCATATATGACTACTTGGAGGCTAAAGCATAGTAGGACGTCAGTCCTCGCTCCACATCTGTATCGTATTTGTGCCGTATGTGGCACCGTCTATTTAATCCTTTTTGTCCCTATTTGTATCCAATTCTCAATTCTCTACGCACCGTCCTAATACATCGTACATCTGGTTGGTTTGGCAGATAACCAAATGTCCGTTACGCACAATCTTTTTGATATCAGACGGAACGATGGCTGTCCTTTCGTCGGTTGGCTGATCGGAACCTTTTAACTTAGCGACGGCTCGGTCAATCTCTTCTTGCGTCAGATAGCCTCCATCAATAAAGTGCTTAGCAACGGCTTGTGCCAGTGTTAATCCGGCTTTATTGGTCGGGTTGAAGTTCTTAGGATCCTCGCCCGTCAGCAGTCTCAGTTCATATAGCACGCAGTTCTCATGCCGGTATTCCTGAATACGCAGGTTACTCGTTTCGTGGTAGTCGGCTGCTATTTGTTGCCATGATGCTCCGCATAGTGCAGCTAAGGTGGCGCAGAAAGCACCGGTGCGGTCGGCGCCTAAGGAACAGTGGATCTGGAATGGAGCGGGGTGGTCGCCGATGAATCGCACCACTTCCTGCATCCATTCGCCGAAGTACTGCTCGTCTGTTCTATATACGGCGGTATTATAATCCGGAGTGTGACCATTGGCTGTTCCTACATATAGTACGTTCTTATTATCAATAATGGATTGGTAGTACTCAGGAATGGCAAACTTGTATTTCTTGCCGCCGCACTCGTATTCTTCGCCATGGTGGCTCTCTTCATTGCCGGATAGAGCAATATCCGAACGGATGCCGTATTGTTGCCCTAAAATGGCTAATTGCACCAGTCGCTCATGTTCCGTATCGTAGTGAGGACGATCGCCTTTATAGGGATGATAACTGCGGAAGAGGTTCTTGGTAGCCGGTACACGACGGAAATTAGTCAGGTGTGCTATGGTGGCGGAGTCCGTCAGGTCCTTGAAGTCCGATAGAGGAGCAATGTACTTGGCTTCTTCCTTGCGCTGACCGATTTCCTCTATATCGTCTCCGGGCAGGAGGATGCACATGTTTTCGCCATTATTGATGAAGACCAACCGCTCGTCTATACCGCCTTGCCAACTGGAGTGGGAGCGGGTGTCGTAACTATTGCCGTCTTTTTGGTTGACATGGAATATGAACTCGGGGCATCCTGAATTGCCTAAGCGTTGCAGGTCGCTGATGCGGAACACACGGAACATACATCCGTCGCTGCTCCATGGACCTAATCGGTAATTAGGATCCTCGCTGTTCCAAATCGAAACGGAACCTTTAACATATACATCGTTGATGTTGTCGCGCGAGGTGTTGAAGCGTTTGGATGAGGTGGAGTAGATGATTGTCACTAAGCCGTTGGTGGCATCCAGACGCTGGCAGTTATTCTTCTCTGTGTCCGCAAAAGTAATCTGAAAATCATTGGCTACCCAATTTAATTGGATGGTGCAGCCGTTGCTCTTGCTCTGAGGAGTCAGCAGGTATTTTTGCTTATCCGATACGTTTACTCCGGCCTCGTATTTAGCGGTGTAATAGGTGGCGTTCTTGAGTTCGTTGTAGCCCCAGTTTCCTTTGTGCCAATCGCTATTGCCTATTACGGCCATGTATTCCGCATCGCCCCAGCCGGAGGCAGGAAAGGATGTGAAGTACTTAGTGGTATCGGAGGCATCTATGCTCATGGGATAGACGGATGAGTAGTCGCTCTTACCGATGATGAGGTACAGGTTGACGCCTTGCCATTGGGTAACAGAGTTATCAAAATACACATAACTGGTGCCGGAAAAAGACCAATTCCCGGCCATACTCATCGCGCACGCCACGCATGTAATAAATAGGGTAACTATCCGTTTCATATCAGGACTGATTAAAATTGACTAATTGCGGTGCAAAGTTACATTTTTTCTTTGATATTTGCAAATTTTCTGCGAAAAACTTTTGCGTTTACGTTAATCAGTTTACGTCCTATGGGTATGTTTTAGACGAAAAATGCATATTTTACGGGTATGTTTTAGACGAAAAATAGTGAAAAATATTTGCATAATTCAAAATAAATCAGTACCTTTGCTATTGTTTATACATAGGTACAGATTGGCACCTTTGATAACTTTTGAGACGTTCTGCCAAAATTGTCAATAAAAATATGCCAAAATTGTCA
>JAGHTR010000011.1 GCA_018065205.1 Candidatus Colicola caccequi | reverse complement strand
AAGGTGACCTATACTCCGACAACTAAGGATGTGCATAATGCAACACTCACTATCTCCAGCACCGGTGCACAAAGTGTTTCCATCTTATTAGGCGGTGCTTGCGCAAAAGAATGTGTGTTAGATTGGATTGTTAACTGCGATCCTTATACTGCAGGGAATCCGACTACTAAGGCTGCGATTGGCTCCAAGATTGCCGTTATTCCAACAGCTCCAACGTCTTGCTCTGAAACCAGTTCGCAATTCGTAGGTTGGTCGCAAACACCAATTGACGGCACTACCGATCAACTGCCCAACGACTTGTTTACAGATGAATCCGAGGCTCCAAATGTAGTAGGCGATATGACGTTCTATGCAGTCTTCGCTCATGTTTCAGAACAAGGTGGCGGCGAAGCTGAGGAAATAGAATGGGCGAGTGATAAAGATTGGACTTGCAGTGGTTTGAAGAATGCTTCCGGTTATTGGGTACTGCAACAAGATGCTTCCATTACTTCTCCCCAAGTGGATCTCGCACGCCTGCAATCTATTAAGATTAATATGCGCACCTATGGCGGTACAGATCTTAAAACTATTGAGGTTGCTGCCAACGGACAGATAATAACATCTATAGATGCTGCCAATGGCAAAAATTTCGCTGAAGTGACTTGGACAAATACAAGTTCATTAACCGGCACCTATCCGTTGGTATTCACAAGTCCGACGTGTAAAGTAGATGGAGGTCCCGGTGTAAAGACTATCACAATCTCTACTACCGGTAAGAAGTACGCATACGACCAGTTCATTACATCTTGCAAGACTTGCGGTGGACCAACCGACTTGGAACCTGTATTGGAACAACTGCCTTCGGCAACTAAGTTCATGCAAAACGGACGAATTTACATTATCAAAAACAATAACAAATATACAATTTTAGGTCAAACAATTAAAAACTTTTAATCATGGCAGAAGAAAAATTGAATCTGTTGGCTGATTTCCCCGCCATCTCTACTAAGACTTGGAAGGAGAAAATCATCACCGATCTCAAGGGTGCTGACTACGAGAAAAAACTCGTTTGGCGCACCCCGGAAGGCTTTAATGTACAGCCTTTCTATCGTCAGGAAGACCTCAAAGGTCTAAAAACAACCGTTTCCGCTCCGGGGCAATTCCCTTACGTTCGCGGAACAAAAACAACCAATGATTGGGCCATTCGTCAAAATATTTGCGCATGCAAATCGGCTCGCAAGGCTAATCAAAAAGCATTGGAAGTACTCAATAAAGGTATTACCTCACTGGGTTTCTGCTTGGACGCAGACAAACTCAATTACCACTTTATCAAAGTGCTCCTGAATGGTATTGATGCTCGTGCTATCAACATTAACTTCAATATCTGCCCATGCAAGGCTCCTGAATTGGCAAATATCCTCGTTCGTTACTATGGTCGCTGCGGCTACGACTTCAAGGCCGTTTATGGTTCTATCAATGTCGATCCTATCAAGGGTATGCTGCTTAAAGGCAAGAACCTGAGTCGCGAACAAGTAACCGAACGTCTCGTGGCTACCGTTAAGGCCGCTAAGACATTGGTTAACTACCGTGTGGTAGGTGTTAACAGCGCTATCCTTAATAATTCGGGCGCATATTGCGCACAAGAATTAGCTTATGCTCTGGCATGGGGTGCTGACTACATGACAATGATGACTGAAGCTGGTGTTCCTAATTATGAGGCTGCTCGCAATATCCGTTTCAATATGGGTATTGGTGGCAATTACTTCATGGAGATTGCTAAGTTCCGCGCAGCTCGTCTGTTGTGGGCTAAGATCGTTGAGGCTTACAAAGCTCCTATCTTCACCGCTGCTCTTAAGGATGCTGCTAAGATGAATGTCTGCGCTACTACCAGCCGCTTCAACATGACCGTCTTTGACGCATATGTTAACTTGCTGCGTAGCCAAACCGAGACGATGTCTGCTGCCCTTGCCGGTGTGGACGAAATAGTGGTTACTCCATTTGACGTAACATACGAGCAACCTACTGAATTCGCGGAGCGTATCGCTCGTAACCAACAGTTGATGCTTAAGGAAGAGGCTCACTTCAATAAAGTGGTTGATCCTGCTGCCGGTTCGTACTATATCGAGAATCTGACCGCAAGTATCGCTGCTGAGGCTTGGAAACAATTCCTTGCTATCCAGGATAATGGCGGTATGTTTGAGATGGTTAAGAACAACAAGGTTCAAGAGGCTGTAGCTGCTAACTTGAAGACTCGTCTGAGTGATGTGGCTCGTCGCAAAGAGACCCTGCTTGGTTCTAACCAATTCCCGAACTTCACCGAGAAGGCTGCTAAGAAAATTAAAGAGACTGCTTGCTGTGGCGCTTGCTGCAATGCCGAGAAAGGCGAACTGCAAACATTACCTGTCGCTCGCGCTGCTGAGGAATTTGAGACACTGCGTCTAGAGACCGAAGGTGCTAATAAACAACCTGTTGCTTTCATGCTGACCATCGGTAACCTCGCTATGCGTATCGCTCGTGCTCAATTCAGTTGCAACTTCCTTGCTTGCGCAGGATACAAAGTGATTGACAACAACGGCTTTAAGTCCGTTCATGACGGTATAAAGGCTGCTCGCAAGGCTAAGGCTGACATTATCGTTCTTTGCTCTAGCGATGACGAATATGCAACCTTCGCTCCACAAGCTTGGCTCGAACTCGAAAACGCTAAGGAGATGTTCATCGTAGCAGGTGCTCCTGCTTGCATGGAAGACCTCCAAAAACTTGGTATCCAAAACTTCATCCATGTGAAGTGCAACGTTCTGGATACATTGAAGAACTTTAACGCTCAACTCCTCAATAAATAATTACTACTATGAAGCCTAATTTCAAAAATATCGATATTAAGAAAGTTGCTGCTTCTCATGTAGAAGGAGCCAACGAAGCTAATTGGCAAACGCCTGAATTGATTGACGTTAAGCCTATCTATACAAAAGATGACCTCCAAGGCATGGAGCATCTTAATTATGCTGCCGGTCTGCCACCATTCTTGCGTGGTCCGTATAGTGGCATGTACCCAATGCGTCCTTGGACTATTCGTCAGTATGCCGGTTTCTCTACCGCTGCTGAGTCCAACGCTTTCTATCGCCGTAACCTCGCTTCCGGTCAAAAAGGTCTGTCTGTAGCCTTTGACCTGCCTACCCACCGTGGCTATAATGCCGACAACATGCGTGTTGTAGGTGATGTGGGAAAAGCCGGCGTATCTATCTGCTCTCTAGAAGATATGAAAGTGCTCTTCGCAGGTATTCCATTGAATAAGATGTCCGTTTCCATGACTATGAACGGTGCCGTTCTGCCTATCCTGGCATTCTATATCAATGCCGGTCTGGAGCAGGGTGCTAAACTTGAGGAAATGGCAGGAACAATCCAAAACGATATCCTCAAAGAGTTCATGGTGCGTAATACCTACATCTATCCGCCTAAGTTCTCCATGAAGATTATCGCTGATATCTTCGAATATACTTCTCAGAACATGCCTAAGTTCAACTCCATCTCTATCTCCGGTTACCACATGCAGGAAGCAGGTGCAACGGCTGATATCGAGTTGGCTTATACCTTGGCTGATGGTATGGAATACCTCCGCGCTGGTGTTAACGCTGGTATGCCGGTGGATGTGTTCGCTCCTCGTTTGAGTTTCTTCTGGGCTATTGGTACCAACCACTTCATGGAAATTGCCAAGATGCGTGCTGCACGTATGTTGTGGGCTAAGATTGTTAAGTCATTTGGTGCTAAGAATCCTAAATCTATGGCTCTGCGTACCCACTGCCAAACTTCCGGTTGGTCGCTTACCGAGCAAGACCCATACAACAACGTAGGTCGTACTTGCTTCGAGGCTATGGCTGCTGCTCTGGGTCATACCCAGTCTCTGCATACCAATGCCTTGGATGAGGCTATCGCTCTGCCTACCGACTTCTCCGCACGTATCGCGCGTAACACGCAAATATATATACAAGAGGAAACTAAGGTCTGCAAACAAATCGACCCATGGGCTGGTTCATACTATGTAGAGTCCCTTACTAAGGAGATTATGGATAAGGCTTGGGCTCATATTCAAGAAATTGAAAAACTCGGCGGTATGGCTGCTGCTATCGAGACCGGTATTCCTAAGATGCGTATCGAGGAAGCCGCTGCTCGTACACAAGCTCGTATCGACTCCGGTACTCAAAAAATCATCGGCGTGAACGAGTATCGTCTTGACCACGAAGATCCTATTGATATCCTTGAAGTCGACAATACCGCTGTTCGTAATGAACAAGTAGCTCGCTTGGCTGAACTTCGCGCTCATCGCGACGAGAAAGCCGTTCAGACTGCGCTGGCTGAACTGACAGAGGCTGTTCAGGCATGGGCTGATGGTAAGAAAGGCACTAACTTGCTCGAATTAGCCGTTAAGGCTGCCGGACTCCGTGCTTCCTTAGGTGAAATCTCTGATGCTTGCGAGAAAGTCGTAGGCCGTTATAAAGC
>JAGHTR010000143.1 GCA_018065205.1 Candidatus Colicola caccequi | reverse complement strand
AAAGAAGTTAATGTTATGTATCAAACAGGTAACGCACGCGAGCATGCTTACCGACCGATGTTACAACGTTTATTATCTTCTTTACTTCCTCATTATAAGGTTATTAACGAGCCTGCACGTATAGACTGCGGGGCTCCCGACTTTATGCTGATGAAGGGAGATACACCAATGGCCTTTGTGGAGGCAAAGGATATCAATGATGGTGATTTGGATGGGCAACGGCTACATAAGGAGCAATTTGTTAGATATAAACAATCCTTAGATACTATTGCTTTTACGGACTACTTAGATTTTCATCTTTATGTAGATAGTGAGTTTGTAGACTCTGTCCGAATTGCAGAAATTCGTGGCACTAAAATAGTTGCACTACCTGAAAATGAAGATAAGTTCTTGCAGATAATTGAGCGATTAGGTAATGCTAAACCACAAAAAATAACCAGCAGTAAAAAATTAGCCAAACTGATGGCAGCCAAAGCACGACTACTACGTGATGTTATCGAAAAGGCTATAGAAAAAGACCCAGAATGTACAGGTGCCCTTGCCGGACAAATGAGTGCTTTTAAGGATGTGCTTATTCATGACCTTAATGCCCGCACCTTTGCTGACATCTATGCTCAAACGATTGCTTATGGTATGTTTGCTGCGCGTCTTTATGATGCCACACCGGAGACTTTTGACAGACAAGAGGCTGCTAATCTTATTCCTAAGAGCAACCCATTTTTGAGAAAAGTCTTTCAAGATATAGCAGGATATGATTTAGATGAGCGTATTGCGTGGATAGTGGACGATTTAGTGTCGGCTTTTGCAGTAACGGATATGCCTAAGATAATGGCTAACTTTGGAAAATCTACAGGGCAGCAGGATCCCATTTTGCACTTCTACGAGGACTTCCTATTTGAATATGACCCAAGCACTAAAAAATCGTGCGGTGTTTACTATACCCCTCAACCGGTGGTGAACTTCATTGTTTGTGCGGTGGATGATATTCTAAAGAAAGACTTTAATCTACCGCAAGGATTAGCCGACACCAGTAAGGTGGAAGTTGAACGCGAAATAGAGCAAGATAAGAAACACAAGAAGCAGAAAGTGTCCGTTCACCGCGTACAAGTATTAGACCCTGCTACAGGTACAGGCACTTTCTTGGCTGAGACGGTTAGGCAGATTAAAAGCAATATGTCCGGAAGAATGGGTGTTTGGCCTCAATATGTACAAGAGCACTTATTGCCACGCTTGCACGGATTTGAGTTAATGATGGCTCCTTACACGATTGCGCATCTTAAATTAGGTTTGGAGATTT